>CAZDQP010000082.1:0-12066 GCA_964507485.1 uncultured Pirellulales bacterium
CCTTACAGGACCGCAAATTGTTTAATTAAAAAAACAGAATGTTGAAATCGACTATCCGGTTGAAATTCCTATTGTTAGTTACATCGGCGATACTCAATTTGTCGATTTTTGACAGCTTAAGTACATTGTCGAAAGTAAGATTTTAATTGCAGAATGTACGTTCTATCAAACCGAGCACACCGAAAGAGCTGAGGTCGGCAGACATATGCACATCGGTGAATTTGCAGTTCTTATCGAAAAACTGCAGAATGAGTATATTGTCATTACTCACACGACGCAGCGGACCCCTATGCGAGAGGTTCGAAGGATATTAAAAGAAGCTCTCCCACCGGAAAAATATAATAGAATTATCCTCCTTATGGATAAGAGACGGAAATAACATACACAGTATCAGCAACGGTAACGCTATAACCGATGAGCAAAGTCACTTTTTGCGATAGGGTTTATTGGCTTTATAAAGTTCCAGTCGTTTTAGTATCTCTTCAACCAGTTCTTTTGTGCCGGCGGCATCGGCCAATATGATAGCTTTTTCAGCGGTTTCTATCGCCTCGATAAATCTGCCCGCCGCAGCATAAGCAACAGACAGGGTGTCCATAAAATCGGCCCGACTGTACTCTGTCAACTCACAAGCCCTTTCTGCATATTCAATAGCTTTTATTGGATTACGAAGCTTTGTGTCTTCCGAAGTAGCCAAAACCCACGCTAAATTGTTAAGATTATCAACAGAATCAGGGTCTAATTCAATGCCTTTTATAAGGTTGATAACAGCCAGTTTATCTTTACCGAGAAATGCATAAGCTCCTCCCAGATGACTGTACGCATAAAACAAATCTTTCTCGGCGGGTAAAATTTCCTCGTTGAACAGAACGGCGTTAAAATGTCTGATGGCTTCATCGTAATTTCCCTGCATAAAAAAAGCTTTACCAAGACCGTTACGGGCTTTAAAACCTAATGTATTGATTCGCAAGGCCTCCTTGAAGTGAGTTATGGCCTCATCGAACTTTTCCTCTTTATTCAGTACATTTCCATAAAGTGTATGCATTTTCCAGTTGTCTTTGGTCACTTTGATACCGTGTTCATATAAGGTAGAGCTGTTCCGCCAGTATTGAACCTGTGTGCGAGTGCTTACCAACAGAGCGGAAAGTATTAATACAGCTGATATTCCCAACCATAGCCTTAGGGAACGCCACTTGGCGACAAGTTCAGCAGCGCCCCATGCGACCATGATAAAAATCCCAATCGACGGCAGGTAAGTATAACGGTCGGCCATTGCCTGTGAGCCTACCTGAACCAGGCCGATGACCGGAACGAGTGTCCCGAGGTACCACATCCAGCCTACCACAAGATAACGCCTGCGGCTGATAATTACGAGCGTCGTTATAGCAATCAGTATGATAAAGCAAACCATGGGCTGCCAGGGTGGTATTGGACTAATAGGGTAGAAAATCGCTAAACGGCTTGGGTAAATCATCTTACTGATATAGTTGACGTAGGAAAACAAAGCATTTGCTGTGCGAAAATTTAAAGGTAGTATCTCTATTGATTCCATTGCCCCTGAACTTTGCTGAACAATGAAGGTAACCACGCTTGAAACTGCTGCCAGAACAAATAAAGGGACCTTTTCTACAATCAAATGCCACGCTGGGATACTTTGATAGTCACTTCCTAGCGGACTTGACTGAAATCGACCCAAAGGCCAATAGTCTAAGAGAAGCAGCACAAACGGCAGAGTCACAAGCATCGGCTTGGACATCAATCCCATTGTGAAAGCCAGTGCCACAAGCAAATACCTTCTGGCATTCGGCCGTTCAGTATATTGCGCGTAAGCCATAATCGTCAGCATCCAGAAGAACCCGCTCAGGACATCTTTGCGTTCAGCCACCCAGGCAACGGATTCGACGTGAAGCGGATGTAGAGCAAATACGGCCGCCACGAACGCACTGGGCCAGACCGCCCCCGTCATCTTTTTCAAAGCCAAAAACAAGAGCAATGTGCTTGCGATGTGAAAGAGTAAACTTGTCAAATGGTGCCCTATGGCATTCAGTCCAAAAACCTGACAGTCTAATATATGGCTTAGCCACGTTAGCGAGTGCCAGTTACCCGAATGCGGCGTTGTAAAAGCCCAGATAACAGATTCACGTGTTATTCCCTTATTGACATGCGGATTATCAACTACATATGCAGGGTCATCGAGACTTATAAAATCATTATGCCTCATTGGCTCGTAAGCTGTGATAGTTACTACAGCCAGGCAAATCGAAAGAATCCAAGATTTTTCTGATAATTTGTACATTTACTTAATAGGCGAATTTGATTCGGCTGGATTCATTTTGGCGAAAGCTCCTTATAAGGCAGGTTAGCTTTATAAAGCTCCAGCCGCTCCTGAATTCTTTGAGCCAGTTCCTTTTGGTTTTGTGTTTCGGCAAGGTTTATTGCCTTTTCAGCGGTTTTCACAGCGTCGTCGAATCTGCCTGATGCAGCGTATGCGGCTGCCAAAGTATCCAGAGAACCAGGATTTTCGTACCCAGTCAATTCGTTAACACGCTCGGCAAGTTCGATTGCTTTATTGGTATTTTGAATAGATTCGTCTCCGATAGTGGCCAACAGCCAGGCCGCGTTATTAGCAGCGCCGATGTTGCTGGGGTCTAATTCTACTACTTTACTCCAGCTCTGGATTGCCAGGTCATACTGACCGAATTGGTCGTAAGCAGCGCCAAGCTTTGCGTAGATATCTGCTTTGTTGGTGCTCGTTTGCAGGGCTGCGTTAAGCTGCTCAATGGATTCATTGAGCTTGCCTTGTTGTGTTAGAACATCGCGAAGCCTGTTAAGGGCGTATTCATAATCAGCTTTGAACTTTAGTGCCTTATTGTAGTTTGTCTCCGCCAGAACAAGGTCGCCTTTTTGTTCGTATGCCCAGCCCAGACCGGCGTACATTTTGTGCATCTCGGGCCAATCATTTCTTTCCTGCAGTGCCTCGGTATAGCTATGGACAGCTTCGTCGAATTTGTTCTTTTTTAAAAGTGCTTGTAAAATGATTTGTCTTGCAGTAAGAAGTTCCGGGCAAAGGCGGACGGCCTCTTTAAAGTGCCGAATTCCTTCATCGTAACGTCCCTGTTCGTGGAGATACACACCGTAGTTGTAGTGTATAGTGAAGTTGTTTTCGGTAACGGCTAAAGTCTTTTCATACAGCGTGCCGCTGTCATGCCAATAGCCCACTTGAATCCGTGTTGCCACCACCATAGCAGCCAATATCGCGGCTGCTCCATACGCTGCTATCACCTTGGAATACCGCGTCTTCGATAGAATTTCCTCTGCCCCCCACGCTACTATGATAAAAACACCTATCGATGGTAGATAGGTATACCGGTCGGCTATAATCTGAAATCCAACCGGTACCAGTCCAATCACCGGTACTAGTGTCCCGAGATAATATAAAAGCCCGACCACTAACCACCGGCGCCCGCGGCCCCACAGGACAAGAAGCATTACAACACCCATAATCGCCAGTGCTGCAGAATCTATCGTTGTCTTTACCGGAATCGGGTACAAAACCGCTAACCCCTTCGGATAAAATATTTTCACAACATAGCTAAGATAACAGCCCAGCGAATTTATTATCCGGTTCTGCAAAGGACAATCTTTCAAACTTCCCATTGTACCGCTCTGTTTCTGAAGAACAAAGGTAATTACACTGAGTATCGCAGATAGGACAATCAACGGGACCTTTTCTACCACCAGATGCGGAAGCATTGCCTTCGGGCAGTCGATCGGCGTTATTTGCCGTTCTGTAGTTGCAGTTGCTGCGCTGTTCTCCCGCTGCGCAAAGCGGTCCAACGGCCACCAGTCCAGCAGAAGAAGTACGAAAGGCAATGTTACTACCATCGGCTTGGACATCAAACCCATTGCGAAAACCAGTAGCACAAGGAGATACTTTTTAATATTTGGACTCCTGGCATAACGAATATAAGCAATTATTGTTAGCATCCAGAACAGCCCACTTAATATGTCTTTACGTTCAGATACCCAGGCCACTGACTCAACGTGAATCGGGTGCAGAGCAAAAGCGGCAGCCACGAATGCACTTTTCCACACTGATCCGGTCATTCTGAACAACAATAAAAATAGAAGTAGACTATTTGCGATGTGAATAAGCAGGCTGGTTATGTGATGGCCTAGCGGATTAAGCCCATAGATTTCGCAATCCAGCATATGGCTAAGCCAGGTCAGCGGATGCCAGTTTATCTCGTGCATCTTTGTAAACGCCCGGACAACAGAATCTAATGTTATTCCATCCTGCACATTAGGATTTTTGGTGACGTAGTAAGTATCGTCATAGTTGACAAAACCATTGTGTACTATAGGTTCGTAGGCAATAAGTGTCGCTGCAATAAGTGTCGCACTTATAAAAAATAAAACTTGCCTTTGATTAAATTGTGTTGTCATTACATAGCAGACCTTTAACTATATATTGTGTTTCCCTGGCTCTAATCACATTATATCTCATAGGCAATTCTGCTTGTAGGTAATCCTTGGACAGACTTACCTTTTGTGATAGGGCTCTTTAACTTTATAAAGCTCCAGTCGCTTCTGAATTCTTTGAGCCAGTTCCTTTTGGTTTTGTGTTTCGGCAAGGTTTATTGCCTTTTCAGCGGTTTTCACAGCGTCATCGAATCTGCCTGATGCGGCGTATGCGGCCGCTAAAGTATCCAGAGAGCCAGGATTTTTGTACCCGGTCAATTCGTTAACACGCTCGGCAAGTTCGATTGCTTTATCGGCATCTTGAATAGATACATCTCCGATAGTTGCTAACAACCAAGCCGCGTTATTAGCAGCACCGATGTTGTTGGGGTCTAATTCTACTACTTTACTCCAGCTTTGGATTGCCAGGTCATACTTACCGAGTTGGTCGTAAGCATTGCCAAGCTTTGCGTAAACATCTTCTATATTAGTGTTTGTTCGCAAAGCTGCCTTAAGGTGCGCGATAGCCTCGCTTGTCCTGCCTGCCGCCAGTAGTGCAGTCCCCATTCCATGGTGGGCATCCGGATAGCCGGGGTTCAGCTCCAGTGCCTTGCCAAAATGTTTTATGGCCTTGTCATATTTTCCTTGTATGCCCAGAACCGTTGCCAAGCAACTGTGCACCGCTACAGAATTCTCGTTCTGATGTAAAAGTTCGCTAAAGTATGCAACGGCCTCTTCGATCTTTCCCTGCTTTAAAAGAACCTCGCGCAGACTGTTCAGGGCGTTTTCGTAATCAGCTCTTGCCTTTAGTGCCTTCTTGTAATTTATCTCCGCTTGGGCAAAGTCACCTTTTTGCTCATATGATAAACCTAAAGTTCTGTACATCATATGTATGTCAGGCCAATCATCTCGTTCCTGCAGTGCTTTCGTAAGGCAGGCGATGGACTCATCTACTTTTCCCTGTGCCAGCGGCACTCTGTAAAGACTTACGCGGGGTGGTAGACAGTCGGGCTTGATGCGAATGGCCTCCTTGAGGTGCCATGCACCTTCGTCGTACCGTCCCTGTATGCAGAGCTGCTGCCCATACACGGTGTGCATAAAGTAATTGTTCTCGGTAACGGCAATAGCCCTGCTAAACAACGTTGAACTGTTACGCCAGTAACCTACCTGAATCCGCGTCATAAATACCATAGCAACAAGTGCCGTGGCTGATCCGCATGCTGCTATCATTTTGGGATGACGTCTCTTCGAGAGTATTTCTTCTGCACCCCAGGCAGCAATGATGAGAACTCCTATCGAAGGCAGGTAGGTGTATCGGTCGGCAATGAGCTGTCTGCCTACTTGTACCAGTCCAACCACAGGAATCAGTGTCCCCATATACCATAAAAGCCCCACCAAAAGCCACCGTCGACTCCGTCTTCGCACCCATAATATAACTAATACTGCCACCAATAAAACCGTAAGTACCGCAGCGCCTGTCTGTGCTTTCTCAGGAATCGGATATAAAACTGCCAATCCTTTAGGATAGAGCATTTTTACAATATAATTGGTATAAGAACCCAGCGAATTTATTATCCGCAACTGCAACGGCATATTTTCCCAGCTTGCCATTGTTCCCGACTGCCCCACGAAGGTGACAGTGCTTGAAATTGCTGATAGAATAAATAGAGGAATCTTTTCTTTAATCAAATGCCACGTTGGAACACTTTGGCAGTTGCTTTCTGGCTGGCTTAGCTGAAATCGCCCCAGAGGCCAGTAGTCTAAAAGAAGCAGCACAAATGGCAAAGTCACCATCATCGGCTTTGACATCAATCCCATTGCGAAAGCCATCACAACAAGCCCATACCTTATGGCATTCGGCCTCTCAGTATAACGCTGATAAGCAATTATCGTCAGCATCCAGAACAATCCGCTCAACACGTCTTTGCGTTCGGCCACCCAGGCCACCGACTCAACGTGAATCGGATGAAGAGCAAATACAGCCGCCACAAACGCGCTTTTCCACACCGCACCCGTCATTCTCCGTAGCAGCAAAAATAAAAGTAAGCTGTTGGCGATGTGAATGAGCAGATTGGTTATGTGATGACCAAGCGGTTCCAGCCCATAGATTTCGCAATCCAGCATATGACTCAGCCAGGTCAGCGGGTGCCAGTTTATCTTGTATATCTTTGTAAACGCCCAGATAACCGACTTATATGTTATCCCGTTATATACGTTGGTATTTTCTGTTACATATGCATTGTCATCATAAGTGACGAACCCGTTTAAACGCACCGGCTCGTAAGCTATGATGATAGCCAAAACCAGTACTACACAAATTGATATGACGTACAGTTTTTTGTGCTCTCGCTTCATCAGCGGGGAAATAACTTCGATTTGATTAAATGCATTTTCGATAGACGATACTTTATAGCAGTATTAAGACATCCCAAACCATATTTGATACTGCGCCGAAAATTGATGGAGGATGCTTCCGCAAAATACTTCGTAGGGCAGCTTACTTCTGCTATTTTATAATTCAGCCACAAAATCTGCGCCAACATCTGATTATCAAATACGAAATCGTCGGAGTTTTTTTCCAATGGAAGCTCCTCAAGAAGCTCACGCGAAAAAGCCCGATAGCCGCTGTGATATTCCGACAACTTTGCCCCCGTCATAATATTTTCGACCAGAGTCAGAAACCGATTCGAAACATATTTCCAAAGGGGCATACCGCCCTTTAAAGCATACCCCCCCAGAATTCGCGAACCCAACACGCAGTGGTACAGCTTATTTCCAATCATCGAGGCCATCGCCGGGATTAGCTTTGGAGTATATTGATAGTCAGGATGAACCATTATAATAATATCTGCCCCATTTTCTAACGCCAGCTTATAACAGGTCTTTTGATTAGCACCGTACCCTTGATTTTTAGGATGTGTATGAACGATGCTCCCCGCCAGTTTCTTGGCGACTGTCGTGGTCTCATCGCTGCTGCAGTCATCGACAATAATAACTAAATCAACAACATCTTGGGCCATAACCTCATCATAGGTTTGACGAAGAGTTTGGGCCGCATTATAGGCCGGCATTACAACTATTACTTTCTTTCCGGCAAACATATAAAACGCCTTTAATCTGAATTCGTGCCTAATCTGGCTGATTTAAAAAGTAAGCATTACTTAAAGTAAAAAATATCTGTAACTTTTAGCGCCTTAAACTTTAACTCATTTGTTTCTTTTTACTTCCTCTTTAATTCGCTGGATGTGCCCTCTGCCCAGGGCCTTTACTTCACAGCCGAGTTCGAAGTACCGCCGGATTTTCTCGTCATCCAGTATACCGAAGCAGTCAACCACCGCCAGCGGGGCTCCTGCCCATTTAACTATTTCCTCAGGGTCAAGTTCAAGATAAGGCTCGTGCCCGACCGCGAGTATAATCCCCTGAGCGCCGCTAAGCGCCGATGCAAGGTCGTCCTGAACTCGGATGTTAACCAACTCCTTTTGGTTGCGGAAGAACCTTGCCAGCGAGTGTCCCGCTGATGGATATGTGTCCTGACTTTCCAGTTCATACCAGTGTTTCAGGTACGGGTCATGCACCCGCATCTCCGCTCCCATCTCCGTCAGCTTCCGTACGACTATTTCAGAACCGCTGTAGCGGGTATCGGCTACGTCCTGCCGATAGCTGGCCCCGCATAAAACTATGCGCGACCCGGCCACCTGCCGACCCATATTGCGAAGCGCATCTCTTGTCAATCTTGCTGCCCGTAGACCGCGAGTGTCGTTAATATCGATTGCCATTGGTGTTATCTTGAAGATATCATCGCCGAAACCGAGTATGTGCTTGTATGCCCAGTAACCGAGCCCGCCGTCTTTCGGCAGGCAGTATCCGCCAATCCCCGGCCCCGGAAATATAATGTTGCTATGGGTCGGCCGGACCTTGATTGCCTTGATAACTTTAATCAGGTCGACCCCGTTGCGCTCCGCGAACAAACTCCACTCGTCAAGGAATGCCAGCGTGGTCGCACGGTAGGAATTCTCGATTATTTTCGTGGTCTCCGACTCTATCGGCCGGTCCATAACAGTCAGCGGGTACTTCTCAGTGTTCAGCACTTCTCGCAAAAATTTCTCGACACGTCCTTTCGCTTCTGTGTTACAGCCGGAACAGACCCGCCAGAAGTCCCGTATCGATGATACGTAGTTCCTGCCGGGCATCACCCTCTCGAAACTGTGCGACAACAGCGGCTCTGACTTTATTCCGCGAGCTGCGAATGCCTTCTTCATAATCGGCCACGCCACAAACTCCGTTGTCCCCGGCGCTACCGTCGTCTCTATCAGCGTCAGACATTCGGGCGGGACCTTTTCTGCTATCGTTTTTATTGTCGCCTCCAGCGCGCTCATTTCCACTTTGCCGCTCCGCATATTGCCAAGGTCGTTTTTTGTATAATCGCACTGAACGTCCACCACCACGCAGTCCGCCAGCTTCAGACAGTCGCTGTTATACGTAGCAACGAGCGTTTTCTTCTCGAGTACGCACCGTTTTATCATCGGCTCGACCTCCGGGTCCTCCGCCTTAACCGGAGATACTCCTCGATTAAGCAAAGGAATCTTCCAGTAGCTTCTCACACTTGGACGCTGACAGCCGATTACGAACTTCGATGGTTTCCCGCTCTTTTTATCAACGCAGTCGGCCACGATTGCCGCCATAACCGCTCCCACAAAACCGACTCCCATCACTACAACGATTTCCTTGCCTTCACTGCGTGCTGCCTCAGCTAGCGACTCGATGCGTTTAATTTCTTCACCGTATTCACTCTTTTCAGGGATGGCAAACTTTTCTCCCCCTGGACTCACTGAATAATCACTCATTGTTCAACACCTCAAACTAACAATTGCCCCCTTGTACCCTTGATATCTTAGAAAATTCTGCTCAGGCCAAGCTCTATTGCCCAACAGGATGGTTTAAAGTTTATTCTATCCGCCGAAAAATATCAACAGTTTTACCCCTGCTTTTTACTTCTCTCTCACTGCTTGATACCTGCCCCCGCTTTCTTATCGTGGTGTTGAAATAATTTTTTGACTATCACCAAAACAAAAGCTGGGAGTTAAAACTATCCCAGCTTTTTCTTTTCTGCTTGGCTTATTACTCTTCCTACAACCCGTCCTCATAAAGCTGCTCAATTTCCTCGGTAGATAAGGCTCGGTCATAAACACGCACGTCATCGATTATGCCGTCGAAAAATTCGTTCCCAACACCGTCATAGACAAGAGAGCCGATATTTAAATTGTCCGGACCATTTCCGTTATCTATAACAGCCCAACCCTCCGTCGATGATGCAGACCCCGCCGTATAAGATAAGGTCTGCTTGGCTCCATTAACATAAATTTTATTCGCTTCAGGACCTTCTGAACCCATTATAGAAACTACATGATACCAATTGCCGGTATCAACTATGCTATCGGTGTAGGCAACTATTTTATTTGTGCTCGAAAGAGTACCGCTTCTTACTTGATGCATAATCTTGCCCTCATCCGTCAGGCCGATGAAACCAAATGCGCGTGTAGTGTCTTTAACAGCTTCAATCATTGTTCTATATTCTATAATATTCGACCTCATCCAGAAACTCGTTGTATGTGTCGGCAGGTCAAAAGACGAAGAAGCAACATTAACATAATCTCCGTCACCATCGAAATCAAGCGCATAGTCACCTATCTTGCCAGTCACCCAGCATGGGTCGCCTACGAGAGTCCCGTTGTTATCACCCACTGAATCGCTTGCTGTGCTGCCGCTGCCTTCATCAAATTTCCAGTGCGCGATAGGACCGGTTTGCTGATAAAGCTGCTCGACTTCCTCTTCGGTTAAAGCCCTCTCGTAAATCCGTACATCATCGACTATCCCGTCGAAAGGCGCTTGGGCTCCGGGAGAATTGGTTGTTGTGGCTCCGATTATAACGGATTTGTCAGATAGCGATATTTCGCTGGTGCTTAAATACTCTAAGAAAACACCGTTCTTATATACACTGATTACATTATTGGAATCAGTGAACACATAAGCAACATGCTGCCATATCTCGCTTTCAACATTCGCACCAGTAGTCACATACACACCTGTACCGTAAATAACAAATCGTAGTTCATCATCGATAATTCCTGCATACCAGCCGGCATTGCTGCCTGTGCCATCGTGGATGTTGTAATTTCTTTTGGAAACAATTACTTTGCTTCCCTCATTGCTGTCCGGCCTGACCCAGGCGCTAATGGTAAAATCTGTGCTTAGTAGTCTCAATTCGGCAGCATCAGCAACTTCAACATAGTCATTAACGCCATTAAAGTCTAATGCGCCGTCAATATGACCCGTTGTCCACGTCGCCCCGGCGATATTTCCATCGTTATCGCCCGCCGAATCGTATGCTACGCCGCCGCTGCCTTCGTCAAACCTCCACCAGCCAACAAGATAATAACTAGTGTCGTCCCTAGTCGTAAAATTCCAGATATCACCTCCGGCCATACATGCCGGCCCAACCTCATCTATACGCCAATAGTATGTGGTGTTTAGGTCCAGTGTGTTGGGGGCAAAATTTGTCTCCGAAATCGTCCCCTTAAATTCTTCTGAAAATTTATTTGCATCGGCCACGGCATTGGCGTCTGCCCCGAAATAAATATCATGGTATATCGCGCCGTCTCCTGCTGACCAGTCGAGAACTATGTTTGTATCTACACTAACCGCCCCATCATAAGGCGCGATGATTCCGGCCTTTGTTACGTAGCAATCAAGCCAGCAATTTACAAAAAACTCAAGGTCATACAGGTTGACATAATAATCCGTAATAATATCACCGGCCAACAGCCCTGCTTCCGTACAGTTCGAATCATAGGGGTCGCTGCATTTAAGCCAGTCGGCGGCCAAAAGTGCAAAATCAAAGAGGTCAACATGCCAGTCCTCATAAATATCTGCCGACCCAACTACAGAGGGGTAGTGGTAACCCATATCTACCTGACCACCGTCAGGTAATTGGTCGGTTCGCGTTGTATATACATCCATCCCAAGATTGACTGCCAAATCGCTGCCCGCATCCACACAGGGACTGTCAACCGCCTGTCCCGCTGTAATCTGGCTTAGATAATAATGACCGCCAGGCACAGTTGTAAAACACGGGTCTGAGTGAATATTTCCCGTCCCGGAATCGTTGTCCTCAATACAGCAGTAAGTTGCCGAACAAGAGCCCGCAAGGTCGTCGCCGTTGCCCCAAATAATGCTGTCTGTAATTGTTGCTGTCGTCGTGCAGTTTACCCCGCCGCCGCTGTCACTTGCCGAATTATTGTGTATCGTACAAAAAGTGACAGTCATATCACCCCCTCGGATGCCTCCCCCGTAAGCGTGACCGTCAGACCCATTTGACGCGCTGCCGTTTCCGCCTTCCCCCTCTAAAGCCGTGTTGTTATTGATGACCTGGTTATCAACCAGCATTTCCGTGTTGCTGAATATACCTCCTCCGTATCCCGAGCCGCCATTTCCTCCATAACTGTATTCGTCGGGGTCCGAGCTGCCACCATCGCCCCCATCACCGCCTGAAGCAGTGTTTTCACCGACAATACCACCCCAAATAGAAACATCATTGGCGGAACTTACATA
>CAZDQP010000083.1:0-12026 GCA_964507485.1 uncultured Pirellulales bacterium
CCCAGTTTCCGCGGGCATAGCTGCCGAAGAGGACGAGCATTCGGACATCGGGGATTTTTTCGAGGAGGATGTCCTTTATCAGGTCTAATTCGGCCTGTTTGTGCTCGGGCAGGTGTGAAAGGGAATTTTTCATAATAAGACGGCATTATTGCTGATTATGACCATAGAGTAAAGGGGAAATTTGCGAAGTGCCAACCAACCCCACCATCAAGATGGCGGGGCTAAACGAAGCAAAATACAGCTTGACTTTTTTTACGGTGCGCGGTATAATACCTGCCGTTTTAGATGTGCGATAACGCGGGAGCCAAGAAATGAGAAAGCTGGTTTTCATTATCGCGCTTCTTTTTCCAGCCACGGCGGCTTATGCCAATCCACTCAGCAGTCCATTGGGAATATTTAGGCCCTTTATTTACTACGGTGCATGTTTCGGAGCAGAGGTATCGGTGGTGGTGATTATATTGTTCTTCTGTCATATTTCGGCTATTTCATTGGCGTTTGTGTTGTTTGCAGGGAATCTTGTATTGTACTTTGTTTTGTTCCGGCCGATGCTTTCGGCGACGGGGAGTGTGGCGGCTTCGGAGGTGGTGATAGTTTTTGTTGAGGCAGTTTTTATTAAATTTCTGAGCTCATTGGACAGCTTCCGAATGGATGACTTCAAGAGGTTGAGGTGGATAACCGCAGTTATAATTGCGGCGGTCGGTAATTGGGCGTCGTATTATTCCGGCCTTGTACTTTACGTTAAATAAGCGGCTCTGCTGAAATGTGTGGAAGAGGGCGAAGGTCTCAGACAATTCTGGGAACACCGTTGCCCTAAAAATGAGACCAGGAGAAGCATGAGCCGCTTTTTATTCCCATGCAGAGTTCGGGTGATAAGATATTACAGCTTCGGGGGCTACTAAACAAAAATTCACCGAATTATGTTTGGAGGTTTATGCAGTCGGATTAAGTTGGATTGGTCTGTTTTTCGTCGCCGACTTCATCCGGTGACTGCGGTTCGACAAGCGCACTTGTTGCCGCTATTGCGCGGTAAAAGCACCATCCCAGGCCGCCGACTATAATCAGAAATACGACAGCGAGGATTATATACGAAACGCCGCTTAACTCGTGATAAGCGGGCGTCTTTATTTTGCGGGTTTCCACGCTACGGGTAAAATTGAACAAGACAGCCGCAATAAATGCACTTACATCCATAGTTGCAAATACACCGGCCCATCTCGCCAGCCACGAAGCATGAGTTGTCGGAGTATTGCACTTTTCCAGAATGCGGTTACTTAATGCTATCGCGACAAGTCCTCCAGCAAGTAACGCCCAAAGAGAGATAATTTTTATCGGGGACAAAAAAGTGATGTTAAGCGAGGTTATATACAGCACTGCCGGAACCAGCGCTATCGCAAGCGCCATTGTTCCGCCGAGCCGGGCTTTGGTTTCCAAAGTTTGGTCTTGATGCGGGAGTATTTCGGTATCCCGACGACCTTTGACCAAACTTAGAATGACGGCAAGTGCAGGCGCCAAGACCAAGACTGCTACGCCGATACAGTTCTCTAATATCCATTGGCCCTGCGGGGTTTTTAAAAAGCCATTTTCGCTGTTTGTATCTTCGAACAACTGCCAGAAGAAAAGCGTGCCCAGCAGTATCGGAACCACCAGCCGTATTGTGTAATCCCACCACTTACCGAGTTTCCAGTCGCTTCGTGAGTTTGCATGTCGTCTCAGTGTTCCGATTCGCCACAGCCATCCGAGCACTATACACTCGAGCATGCCCAGCAGCGCTATACCCCGTGTGCCATTTACAAATCCATCTATTGTCCCGAGCCAGTTTAGGCCGCCTTTGGTAACGTAAATCAGGCCGCAGATAAGTCCTACTGTGCTCATCACGGGCAGGACGATGTTCCTGTGCCAGCCTGTTTTATCAACGATGCTTGCCAGAACCGACTCAGTAATCGAAAATGCCGAGTCGATTCCCAGTGTTACGAGAGCGAAGAAGAAAATAAAACTGAAGTATGCCGAATAAGGCAGTTGTGCAAGCGCGTAGGGGAATGCCACAAATGCGAGGGAAGGGCCTCCCTCGGCCACGTTTTCAACAGCGACGGGATTGCCTGCCTGCTGTGTCACGAAGGCCATTCCTCCCAGCGTCGCAAAGACCGCAAGACCTGCGATAAAACTCGTTGCGAAATCTGCCAGACTAATTATCACGGCGTTGTTGTTAATATCACTTTTTCTATGAAGAAAGCTGGCGTATGTAATCATAACGCCGAACGCAAGACTTAATGAAAAAAATACCTGTCCGAATGCATAGCGCCACGTGGCGGGTTTGGCAAGCTCCGACCAGACAGGGTCGAGATAATAGGCCAGTCCCTGCATACTCCCCTGCAGGGTTAAGCCCCGTACAGCAAGAATTAGCAGCATCAGCCACGGCAGAGGAACGGTGAGCCAGACGATTTTTCCGACAAGCCGTACGCCCCTGAAAATGCAAAGGTACATCGACAGCCAGGCAATGACCAGCGGCAAGACAATATTCCAGCGAATACCGCCGGGCGTTAATCCCTCCCCCAGATAAGTCTGGAAGAAAAAGTTCTTTGCATTGGCGACACCTTCGATTCCTTCACCGGCCCAGGGTAATTCACCGCCGTTGAACATTCCTTTTATACTATAGCCCAAGAAGCTAAAGCAGTACGCAAGAATAACCGGATAGTATGTAACTATTATAAACCCAAGAATAATACCCCACCAGCCGACGACTTCAAAGCCTTTGTGTCCGCTCCTGAAGGCATCTGGCGCCGCCCGCTGGGTATAGTGACCCAGACTGAATTCGAGAATCATAAGGGGGATGCCAACCAAAAACAGCGCGAGGATATATGGAATCAAGAATGCTCCACCACCGTAACTGTAAAGTTTATATGGGAATCCCCACAGGTTACCCAGGCCAACCGCCGAGCCGACTGCAGCGAGGATAAATGCGCCACGTGTTCCCCAACTTTCCCTTTGTTCTTCTAAAGGTTCGAGGTTCACTGTTTATCACCTCTTTTTGCAGTGTTTCGTCAGTTACTTTATCCCGAGCACATTTAATGTATCGCGCTCGACGATGTTCTGAATGTTACCGCGCGGGACAGTTGGCAGGTTTGTGTCGGCCAAAAGCTTGTTAAAGCTGAGCAGTGTTTCTATACATTCTTCAGGTTTGCTGAATGGGAATCCGCTGCCAAAGAGCAGCTTATCCATTACCCCGCGCTCGTGAGCCGCCATTACTATATTGTAAACCTGCCATACGTTGCCGGGCTTTATCGTTAAGTCTGCATAGACGTTTTTGTGCTTGGCCACCATAGATAATGTCTGCTCGATGAAAGGCATACCCATAGTGCCGATGATAATTTTCAGGGCGGTAAATTCTCTGGCGACCTCGTCTAAAAGATATGGTTGAGCGTAATCCAAAACGGCTTGTGGCCCCAAAGTTCCCCCATTATGAAAGAAGACGGGAAGCCCAAGGTCCTGTGCCGATTCATAAAATCTCATTGCTTTGCTGTGGGTGGGGTGAAAGCCGCTTTGAGAACAGTATAGAACCGTGCCTTCAAGACCTAACTTATCTCTGATTAGTGCAAGGTTTTTGGTGCTTATTTTGTCTTTGGGAGGGTCTATGGCTGCGAAGCCAATCATTTTTTCTTTATGTTTGCTGACATATTCGGACAGCTTTTTGTTGATTTCCTGGGTCGGGCCATTCAGGACAGCCAAAACTATGCAAACGTCTACCGTCTCCGCTGCCGCTAAATGTTCAGAAACATCAACATTCTCGGCAAGGCAGTTTATATGTGTGTGGCAGTCGACTATCATGTTCCAGAACCTTTAATATATTCGATAATAATCGATTAGCAATAATCGATTATATTGACGGCGTCAAGCACAAATATTTACTCTTTTAGTAACCGTGGTATCTCTGATAATCAGCTTTCCGGGGCTTTTGGGAGACCTTGAGAAGGCCTCGCTCTATAAGTGGCAGAAATCATCTTGTTTTGTATATTGGCTATCGGTATCATAAATGTTTTGTGAGTAATCTGGTGGTTATTTGTAAATTGTTGGTGCGAACAATAATGAGGGCAATTACAAATATGGCACTTAAAATAAGCTGCAAATCGTTGATAATTTCCGTATTATTATCAGTTAGTTTCTTGTCCTGTTTCACCGGGTGCCAGCGAATCAGTGAGGCGGTTAACATAGTTGGCGACAATCAGATTGACCGCTTCGCTCTTGTCACCCGTCATAATCCCATTGTATATAACCCGGACCCACTCGCCCCGCTATCTGTGGGTAACGGCGAATTTGAATTTACAGCGGACATCACAGGATTGCAGAGTTTCCCTGAGTTTTACCATAAAGGTATACCACTGTGCACGCAGTCGCAATGGGGCTGGCATACCTTCCCCAATCCCAAGAACTATCGAATTGAGGACACACTGAAATACTATGACAGCTACGGCCGAAAAGTTGGGTATCCTTACCGTTTCGAGGAAGGCCGTGCCGGCGAAGCTGCAAAATGGCTGAGGGAGAATCCCCATCGTCTTCATCTTGGTCAGATAGGATTACAACTTAAAAAGGCGAATGGTTCTGCAGTAGAACTCGAAAATTTAAACAATACCGAGCAAAGTCTCGACCTCTGGAGCGGACTGATGATAAGCAGCTTCGAGGTAGAAACTGAACCAGTTATGGTTCAAACATGCTGTCATCCTGAATTGGATATGATAGCAGTGCGAATCGAATCACCCCTGATTGAAGCAAACCAAGTCAGCGTTGTTTTCCAGTTTCCTTACGGTTCTCCGGATAAACTTGCGGCGGATTGGGATAAGCCCGAACTGCATAAAACAATATTAATCGACGAGGGAGAGAACCGAGCTGATTTCCGGAGAGACCTTGATATGGACCGGTATTATGTAACCCTGGTCTGGTCAAATGACTGTAACTTAAAACAGGAAAAACAGCACAGCTACATTCTTTCTCCGGACAGCGGGGACGTGTTTGAATTTGTATGTTTATTTTCTCCCAAAGCTATATTAAAAGTGCCGACTGTTACTCAGGCCCGATCAGCCAGCAGGAGACACTGGAAGGATTTTTGGACCAGCGGCGGGGCTATCGACCTTTCAGAAAGTAAAGACCTGAGGGCCAAAGAGCTGGAAAGACGCATTGTGCTTAGCCAGTATTTAACGGCAATTCAGTGTGCCGGCTCTATGCCGCCGCAAGAGACAGGGCTGACTTTTAACAGCTGGTACGGCAAGTTTCACCTGGAGATGCACTGGTGGCACGCTGTTCATTTTCCGCTGTGGGGACGCGCTCATTTGCTTGAGAAAAGCCTGCAGTGGTATAAATCAATTCTCCCGAGGGCGAAGAAAATTGCCATAGAGCAGGGTTATACCGGTGCTCGCTGGCCTAAGATGGTAGGTCCGGACGGGCGCAGGGGGCCGTCGACTATCGGTCCATTTCTGATATGGCAGCAGCCGCATCCTATTTATTATGCGGAATTGTGTTACAGAGATAAACCCGACAAAAAAACCCTTGAGAAGTATAAGTCTGTTGTTTTTGAAACGGCTGAGTTTATGGCTTCTTATGCTGCATGGAATGAAAATGAGAAAAGGTACGTTCTTGGTCCGCCGCTTATTCCGGCACAAGAGATATTTCCGCCGGAAGAGACTTACAATCCGACATTTGAGCTGGCGTATTGGGCGTTTGGTTTGAAGACTGCTCAGGAATGGCTGGAGCGGCTGGAGGAGCCGCCAAATCCGAAGTGGGACCATGTATTTGAATATCTTTCCGACCTGCCGGTTAAGGATGGTCTATATGTAAATGCCCAGTCTCATCCGGATACATTTACCGACCCGATGCAACGAAGAGACCATCCATCATTACTGGCGGCGTTAGGTATGCTGCCGCCGGGGAAAATGGCTAACAACGAAATTATGCGACGTACCATTCGGGAGGTTTTTGACAATTGGGACTGGAGTCATACGTGGGGCTGGGATTACCCTATGGCCGCGATGACTGCTGCACGTGTTGGTGAGCCGGAACTGGCTGTGGATATATTATTGCTGGATGGGCCGGAGTATAACAATCATTACTTGCTTAATGGTCATTGCTTTCAGAGCAACAACGATGATTTGCCCGTTTATCTTCCAGGAAATGGCGGCCTGCTGACTGCAGTTGCGATGATGGCGGCAGGGTGGGATGGTGCCCCTGATAGTAATGCCCCCGGTTTTCCTGATGACGGAACTTGGACGGTGCGATGGGAGGGATTAAAACCGCTTCCGTAAAGCTTTCGGGTGCGGAAAGCACTGCTTGACGTTCCAAACCAGCAGTTGTAATATATTAATCCTTGGATATTTTGGTTCGTCTTCGATTCTGTATATCGTGTCAAAGGGCTTTAACTTATGGATTGTCCGGTTTGTAAAAATGCAATGATTGTCCTTGAGCTTGAGGAGGTCGAGGTTGATTACTGCGCGGAGTGCAGCGGTATTTGGCTCGATGCCGGCGAATTAGAAATTTTGCTTGGTGATTCACAAGAGACTAAACAATTGCTTGATTCCTTCAAAATCGATTCCAGCAGCACTGAGAAGAAGAGAAAGTGCCCTATATGTCTGAAAAAAATGCAGAAAATTGTCGCCGGTCCATCCGCGCCACCTTTGCTCATAGACAAATGCACCAAGGGAGATGGTTTGTGGTTTGACCGGGGCGAATTACAGAATGTCTTAGACAGGGCAACATTAGATAAGGACAATAAAATTCGGAAGTTATTGGCTGATATCTTTCCCGGATAACAGTTGTTTTATAAATAGTGTTATTATATTTTTTCCTCTGCAATAAGTGGTTTTAGGAAGGTGTTTTTCCGTATGTTGTACACAATCGGACTGGATTACGGGACGAATTCTGTAAGAGCGGTGCTTGTGAATGTGGCAGATGGCCAGGAAGCGGCTACTGCTGTGTACCCATATGAAACCGGCCAAGAGGGTATCATTCTCGATTCGACCGACCACAATCTTGCGAGGCAGAATCCTGCTGATTATATCAAAGGTATTGAAGTCACGGTCAGGGAAGTAATCAACAAAGCTGCGAAGACCGACAAAGATTTTGATGCTGGCCAGATTGTAGGTATCGGAATCGACACAACCGGCTCGACTCCTATTCCGGTGGATAAGAACGGCACGCCGCTGGCTATGCTGGATGAATTCAAAAACAATCCCAATGCACAGGCGTGGTTATGGAAGGACCATACCGGGTATGCCGAAGCTGCTGAGATTACAGAACTGACCGAAAAGGAACACCCCGAGTACCTAGCCAAATGCGGCGGGACGTATTCATCGGAATGGTTCTTCAGTAAGATTCTTCATTGCCTTCGCGTTGACCCGAAAGTTTTCGACGCAGCATATACGTGGGTCGAGCACGCCGATTATATGACGGCGCTTCTGACGGGTACTACAAATCCGCAAAAAATCAAGCGCTGCCGATGTGCAGCCGGGCACAAAGCTATGTTTAATGACCAGTGGGGCGGTTACCCGGCCGGAGATTTTCTTTCGAAACTTGACCCAAAACTTGGACAATTCCGTGACACTTTAAGCGACAAGACTTATGCCATAGACCAAAAGGCAGGCGGACTTACCGAGGATTGGGCGGGTAAACTCGGTCTAAAGGGCGGGATACCGGTTGCAATGGGTGCATTTGATGCCCATTTAGGGGGCGTTGGTTCGGGAATAAGCCCCGGCAAATTAGTGAAAATCATCGGCACCAGCACTTGTGATATGGCAGTCTGGCCTGCTAATGAGGAGTTGGCTGATGTACCGGGTATTTGCGGGGTAGTTGACAGCTCAATCCTGCCGGGATTCTGGGGACTTGAAGCAGGGCAATCCGCAGTCGGTGACATATTCAACTGGTTTGTAAATTACATCCAGCCGGGAGGTGCCGCAGCAAGCTCGCATAAAGCCCTGACCGAAGAGGCCGCAAAGTTAAAACCGGGTCAGTCGGGCCTGTTGGCTCTTGACTGGAACAATGGAAACAGAACAATACTTGTTGACCAGAGATTGACAGGCCTGTTACTGGGTCAGACACTCCATACAACGCCCGGTGAGATTTACCGTGCGTTGATTGAGGCAACCGCTTTTGGCGCTCTTACTATTGTCAACAGATTTGAAGAATACGGAGTGAAAATATCAGAGGTAATAAATTGCGGCGGTATCGCTGAGAAAAATCCTTTGCTTATGCAAATTTATGCTGATGTGATCGGCAGAGAAATGAAAATAGCCCGCTCTGCCCAGACTTGTGCTTTGGGTTCAGCGATAGCTGCTGCAGTAGCGGCAGGTAAAAAGTCAGGCGGCTATGACAGTTTCGCCGATGCTCAGGCTGCTATGTGCGGGATAAAAAAGACTACCTACAAACCGGTTCCTGAAAATCATAAGGTTTACAAACGACTCTATTTACTGTACAAACAGCTTCATGACGCCTTCGGTTTGGAGAGCTACTCGGAGACAATGGCAAATATAATGAAGGAACTTCTGGATATAAAAGACAAAGTGAATTGTTAGGAAATCGCTGTAAATGTATGATGAGTTAAAAAGGGCAGTTTGTGAAGCTAATATCGAGCTTTATAAGCAGAAGCTGACGATTTACAGCTGGGGTAACGTCAGCGGAATGGACCGTGAAGCCGGTGTAGTAGCTATCAAACCGAGCGGAGTTGCCTACGATGAGCTTAATCCCGACAAAATGGTGCTGCTTGATTTAGACGCAAATATCGTAGAGGGCAATCTCAATCCTTCATCGGATATGTTGACACATCTTGAACTTTACAGAAATTTCAGGGCCGTTGGGGGTGTATGTCATGCACATTCTACTAATGCGACGATGTGGGCTCAATCCTGTCGCGAGATACCCTGCTTCGGGACTACACATGCCGATTACTTTTATGGCTCGGTACCTGTTACTGAGGTAATGACGGATGAGCAAGTAAAAAGTGATTATGAGCTGAATACAGGCAAGGTTATTGTTAAAAGGTTTACGGGGATAGACCCTATGGAAGTACCGGCCGTTTTGGTCGCTAACCACGGTCCTTTTACCTGGGGCAAAACCCCTGCTGAAGCGGTTGAAGCCGCGGTCGTGCTTGAACAGGTAGCAGCGATGGCCCTGGGTACTATACACATAAATCCAAAGCAAGGTGAGATTCCACAGTATCTTTGTGATAAACACTATTTACGCAAACATGGTAAAAACGCTTATTATGGGCAAAAATAATTGTATAAAGGAACAAAAATGAGAAAAACAACATTTGGTGTTATTGTCGGGAACAGAGGGTTTTTCCCAGACCACTTAGCGAAAACAGGACGTAAAAACATACTCGATGTCCTTAAGAAAAACGGTTTCAATACAGTAGCGCTGTCAATGCAGGACACAAAATATGGAGCGGTTGAAACTTTTGCTGATGCAAAAAAGTGCGCGGGTCTTTTTGCGAAAAATGCCGAGAAAATTGACGGCATAATTGTAACACTCCCTAATTTCGGTGACGAAAGAGGTGTCGCGGAGACAATTAAGCGTTCAGGACTCAATGTGCCGATTTTAATTCAGGCCGAGCCGGACATATCGGGTAAAATGACCATAGCCGACAGGCGGGATTCTTTCTGTGGTAAAATTAGTGTTTGTAACAATCTCAGGCAGGCAGGCGTCCCGTATACTTTGACAAAATCACATACCGTTAAAATCACATCAGCTGAATTCAAAAATTACCTTGATGATTTCGCTTCTGTCTGCCGGATTGTCCGAGGCCTTCAAAACGTTCGTTTTGGCGCCATAGGTGCGAGACCGGCAGCTTTTAACACCGTTCGCTACAGTGAGAAAATTCTGGAGCTTTCAGGCATTTCGGTAGAAACGCTGGATTTATCTGAAGTTATTGGAAAAATAGAATTGCTTGCGGACAATGACAGGGCTGTTAAGGCCAAATTAAATGCTATCAGGAAATATATTCCAACGAAATCGATTCCCACCGAGGCTCTTTTGAAGATAGCCAAATTCGGCTGTGTAGTAGACCGATGGATAAAGGAAAACGAAATTAACGGTACTGCCGTCCAGTGCTGGACTTCTCTCGAAGAATTTTTCGGTATAGTTCCCTGCACGCTTATGAGTATGATGAGCGAGATGTTACTGCCAAGCGCGTGTGAAGTCGACATAACAGGTTTATTGGGAATGTATATCCTCCAATTAGCAAGCGGCACTCCAAGCGCTATTCTGGACTGGAATAATAACTACGCCGACGACCCAAATAAGTGTGTCCTGTTTCATTGCAGCAATATCCCTATGTCATTCTTCAAAAAGGCAAAGATGGATTACCAGGAAATAATTGCCGGTACGGTAGGCAAGGAAAATACTTATGGTACAGTTGTCGGCAGGATAGCTGCTAATAGGGCAACCTTCTGCAGAGCTACTACTGATGATACCAGTGGTGTTATCAGCGTTTATACTGGCGAAGGTGATTTCACAAATGATAAACTTGATACCTTTGGCGGCTACGGCGTGATGAAAATTCCCAACCTCCAGGTGCTTATGCAATACATCTGCAGGATGGGCTTTGAGCATCACGTAGCAGTGAATTTATGCCGAAAAGCTGATGCAATTACAGAAGCTCTGGACAATTATATGGGATGGGAAGTCTATCGGCACAGATGATTGATTTTAATAAGTTTACTATGTTTGGAGAAAAAATGAGCATTGAAAAGCAATCTTTTGGACAAACAGAGGATGGCAAGGCGGTTGAACTTTACACCCTGACCAACGCCAGCGGCTTAAAGGCCGAGATAATGACCTATGGTGGTATTGTGACGTCGCTTCAAGTGCCTGACCGAAACGGTAATTTTGCTGACATTGTGTTGGGACGTGATAGTCTCGACGAATATATCGAGGGCAATCCCTATTTTGGTGCGTTAATAGGCCGCTTCGGAAACCGTATTGCTAAAGGCAAGTTCACACTCGACGGCGTAGAATACACCCTGGCTGTTAATAATGGCCCAAATCATCTTCATGGCGGTATAAAGGGGTTCGATAAGGTGGTGTGGGACGCAGAAGAGATGCAGACCGACGGGGGGCCTGGTCTGAAATTAACTTATCAGAGCCGTGATGGTGAAGAAGGTTATCCGGGTACTCTTTCGTGCACGGTTATTTACACCCTGACAGACAATAATGAGCTGAAAATCAGCTACGAAGCTGAAACTGATAAAGCTACCGTCGTCAATCTTACACACCATAGCTATTTCAATCTCGGCGGTCATAATTCCGGCGATATTCTTGGTCATGAGCTTACAATTAATGCTGATCATTTCACGCCTGTCGATAATAGTCAGATACCAACGGGTGAAATAAAACCAGTAAAGGATACACCGATGGATTTCACAAAGCCGATGGTTATCGGCTCACGCATACAACAGGTTGAGGGCGGTTATGACCACAATTATGTTCTTAACAGTTCTGATGGCTCGCTGGCACTTGCTGCCTGGGTTTATGAGCCCAAGAGTGGTCGTGTTATGGAGATTTTCACAACCGAACCGGGTGTTCAGTTTTATACTGGGAATTTTTTGGATGGTTCTATTAAGGGAAAAGGTGCCGTCTACAAAAAGCACACGGGCTTCTGCCTGGAGACACAGCATTTTCCCGATTCGCCTAACAAACCTGATTTTCCGTCAGTTGTGTTAAAGCCGGGTGAAAGATATACGCAGTTGACCGTGCATAAATTTTCAGCTCGGGGCAACTAACGGTTATACTATAAAATTTAGTTTGTAGATTTTTAAAAGAATGAAAAGTATTGGCTGAAGGAGAATAGTTATGAACACACTAATCGTTATTTTGGCTGTAGTTCTTGTTCTTGCTTTTCTTGTAGTTGTCGTTTACAACGCTTTGATTCGGCTTCGCAATCAGGTTGATAACGCCTGGTCGCAGATTGACGTCCAGTTAAAGCGCCGACACGATTTGATTCCCAATCTTGTCGAGACGGCCAAGGGCTATATGCAGCATGAACGCGGGAC
>CAZDQP010000084.1:0-11952 GCA_964507485.1 uncultured Pirellulales bacterium
CGCTTAATTAGATAATGTGCGTGTTCACCGAGTGCCAGAGTCTCACACCGCCAGTCCGTCAGCCCTAAAAGAGCTCCCAACCCGACCTCTCGCATCCCCGCTGCTGCGATGCGCTCCGGAGCGTCTAATCTGTTATCGTAGTCTGATTTCGGACCTGACAGGTGATAATAGCGGTAAGCTTTTCGGTCATATGTTTCCTGATATAGCGTGACCCCTTCAATCCCCGCTTCGAACAGCTTGGCGTATTCTGCTTTGCTCATCTGGTGCACTTCTATTGATATGGAGCTGAACTTCCCCCTCAGTCTCCCTGCAAGCTCCGAAAGATATTCGATGCTGATGAATTCCCTGTCCTCGCTGCTGACGAGCAGTATATCCCTGAACCCCTCCGAAGCAATAACATCTGCCTCGTTGACCGCCTGTTCGATGGTCAGTCTCCTGCGCTTGGATTTGTTATCTTTGTTGAAGCCGCAGTATAAGCAGTTGTTTACGCAGTAATTTGATAGGTATAGTGGCGCATAGAGCCGGATTGTCCTTCCGAATCTTTGTATAGTAAGTTGCCGCGCCTGTTGCGCCATCTCTTCGAGATAGTCCTCCGCCGCAGGCGATACGAGAGCAAGTAACTTTTCTGGATTGTAGCTTCCCGCAGGACTTGCCAGCGCCTGTTCAACATCATGGCCATCGACCTCATCGAGCCGTTCCTGCCATAGCTTGTCATCACCATCGAGACCTTTTTTAGCCAGTGTCGTTTTTATATCGTCTCTGGATTGTTTTGTGCTTATCATTTTTTTAGCTGTTTCTTAAAAAGCCCGTCAGTGGACTCGATGCGCTTGCCCGCTTGCTTGCTGCTGCTGCACCCGCATTATAAGCTTTTCGCCCCGCCTCGACCGCCAGCTTAAATGCCTCAGCCATTTCACCCGGCTCACTTGCTGTTGCGATTGCCGTATTGACTAAAACCGCATCTGCCCCCATCTCCATCGCATCCGCCGCGTGTGACGGCAGGCCAAGCCCCGCGTCGACCACAACCGGCACGTTCGACTGTTCGATTATAATCTCCAGTGCCGCCCGCATTTTCAGCCCTTGGTTCGAGCCGATGGGACTGGCCAGCGGCATCACCGTTGCTGTCCCCGCATCTTCGAGCTTCTTCGCCAGTATTGGGTCTGCGTTGATATAAGGCAGAACAACGAATCCGTCCTTAACTAAAATCTCAGCCGCCTTTAGTGTTTCCACCGGGTCCGGCAGAAGATAATACGGGTCAGGCGTGACCTCCAGCTTCACCCAGTTAATTCCCGTCGCCGCCCTCGCCAGCTTCGACAGACGCACCGCCTCTGCGGCATCACGAGCGCCGGAAGTATTGGGCAGCAGCAGATATTTTGTAGTGTCGATTGCGCGCAGCGTATCGTCGTCTTTATTTTCGATGTCCACCCTGCGAAGTGCTACGGTAACAATTTCCGTCCCCGACTTCTCCAGCGCCTCGGCCATAATCTCGCACGATGCGAACTTACCTGTCCCCACGAGCAGACGCGAATCGAATTCTTTATCTGCAATCGGCAGCTTGTCCATTCAATTATCCTCCCCCGATAAAGCGAACCAATTCGATATTTTGCCCGCTCCGTATCTTCGCTTCTGCGAAGTCCTTGCGTTCTACAATCTGGTCGTCGATTTCTGCCACCGCTATCGCCGCCTTAATATCAAGCCGCTCTATCAATTCGGCCACTGTCGACGGCAGTTTACCTGTCGTAAATTCTTTCTCGACACCGTTTATTTTCAGCACTTCCATTTTCACACCGCCTAAACTAAAAAAGCACCCCTGCAAAAGAAGTGCTTCAAACCATTTCCAGCCTTCCTTCGCAGGTCTTAACCTGATCAGGTTCATAGGGTCATCGCTCCATCGGCGATTTCTCAGCATCATACCGGGTTTATCCCGGCTTGCTCCCCTGGCTTATTCAAATTTCTTCGGATATATTATAATATATTAAAATGAAACAGGAAGATAAAAGTTTTGTTATTCAGCAGCATACCGCAGATTCCGGCGTTCACTGGGATTTTATGCTCGAATCGGCCGGTTCGCTCCGCACCTACCGCCTCGACAAGCCCCCTCAGCAGCTTGTCCATAGCCTCGCCTCCGCCGTGAAAATCTTCGACCATCCTTTGAAATTCCTCACTTATGAAGGCCCCGTAAACGAGGGCCACGGCACCGTCCGCCTCGCTGAATCCGGAACATATAAAATTACCTCTCAGGAGAACGACCGAATTGAGATGACCTTGACCGGCAAAATACTCAACGGCAGTTTCACGTTGACCCATATCGAGGATGATAATTGGCAATTCTGCCCTGATACCGGCAATTTGAAACGAACATAGAAAAAAAGTTTCCCTACGGTTATAATAGTGGTTTCGAAGATATAACAGCACCGTATTTAATAGGTGGACGAAAATGGGATTGACTGAAGAGCAAATAGAAAGATACGCCCGGCATTTAATGTTGGAACAACTCGGTGAGCAAGGCCAGCAGAAGTTGCTTTCATCCCGCCTGCTGATTATCGGTGCTGGTGGCCTCGGCTCGCCGGCTGCGTTGTATTTGGCCGCCGCAGGAGTCGGAACCATCGGTATCGTCGATGCTGACAAAGTCGAGCTGTCGAACCTTCATAGGCAAATCCTTCATCACACCACCGACCTCGGCCGCGAAAAGGTTGTGTCCGCCGAAACCAAAATGCACGCCGTAAACCCCGAGATAACTGTGAAAACTTATCAGCAGCGGGTAAAGGCCGCAAACATTCGGCAGATTATCGAAGAATACGATTTCATAATTGACGCCTCCGACAATTTCCCGACCAAGTTCCTTATCAACGATGCTTGTTTCTTTGAAAAGAAACCGTTTTCACACGCGGGCGTTCTCAGGTTTGACGGCCAGCTTATAACGGTTCTGCCCCGCGAAACTGCCTGCTACCGCTGTATCTTTAATGCCCCTCCTGCTCCCGATGCGCTGCCGTCGCCCTCACAGATGGGTCTCTTGGGAGTAATGCCTGGCGTTATTGGCACTCTTCAGGCGACCGAGGCCCTGAAATATCTCTTGGGTATTGGAGATTTGTTGACTAACACGTTAATGACTTACGACCTCTTAAAAATGGAATTTCGCAAAGTGCATTTTAACCGTAACCCGGATTGCCCGCTTTGTGGCTCCAGTCCCACTATCACCGACCTCAAAGATGACAACCGGTAAAGCGAACATCAGATTCCAGAAATCGAGCCATCTCTCGTGGCGGCCAGGCAGACAGACCGAAAAACAAATCGCCGTCCTGATGAGCGGCGGCGTCGACAGCAGTACCGTTGCATTCCTATTGAAACAGCAGTCTTGGGATGTCCTTGGTATTACAATGAAAATCCCTCTCTCTTCCGGCGCCGGCAGGCGCACTTGCTGTGGTGCTGATGCCGCTTTCGTCTGCGACAAGCTGGCCGTCCCTCACTATTTCGCCGATGTTGCCGAACCTTTCGAAAAGCTTGTAATAGAACCATTTCGTCAGTCTTATGCCGACGGCCGAACGCCAAACCCCTGTGTTGACTGTAATACCTTGCTGAAGTTTTCCCTTCTCTGGGATTTTCTGCAGGAAGAATTCGGCATCTCTCATCTCGCCACCGGCCATTACGCCCGAATCGTTACAACCGGTGACCGTGTATATCTCGCCGCCGCAAAGGACAAAGCCAAAGACCAGAGCTATTTCCTCTACGGCATATCTTCACACCGCCTCCCGAACCTCGTCCTGCCTTTGGGCGAATTGACAAAAGAAAAAGTCCGCTCAATTGCTGCCGATGCCGGTCTCCCTGTCGCCGAGAAATCCGAAAGTATGGAGCTTTGTTTCGCCGGAGAAGGCAGCTACCGTACCGTACTGACCGATGACCGTTTTAATAAGCCCGGCAACGTAACGGATATGCGCGGCAAAAAAATCGCCGAGCATAAGGGAATCGCAAATTACACCCTCGGCCAGAGAAGAGGCATCGGCTTCGCTGCAGGAAAACCGCTTTACGTGGGAAGAATCGATGCGCAAAAAAATACCATCGCCCTGGGTACAAAGCAGGAAGTTAGCTTCAAAACCGTCACTGCAAACCGCCTGAACGTCCTCATCCCCGATGAGCTTGTTGTCGGCGGGCAATTCTTCGGCAAGGTTCGCTCGTATGTTGGTTCCCATCCCTGCATACTCACCGAAATAAATAAAGATTCGCTGACTGTTGAATTTGACCTGCATCAGTTTGCCCCTTGCCCCGGCCAGAAACTTGTCCTCTACAACTCCAAAGATTACATCGCCGCTGGCGGAACTATAATCTGACTCCCGGCAAATTTACCCCTTGTATCTCTGGCGGTAAATCCTCCGCTCGCTCCTTCACGTGCTTATTTACTATTAAATCTTTCTCGCCGTATTACATCAGTTCTTCGACGATGTAAATCCGAAGTGGGCACTTGCAGAAATGCCTCCCTTGCGAAGAAATTAAAAATTCGCAGTTCTTCGGGTCTTCTTCGAAGCAGTCGAGGTATTCGTCCTCTCCGTTGTCTAGCCCTTTGCAAAACTCCTCTGGCTCTAATTTGTAGCATTTGAAATCTTTTGTACAGTTTATTCTGCTGGCGAGGTTATCTAAATTTTCCCGCTGTGTTTGTGTAAATTCCATCATCTGTCTCCGCTTATATTTTTAACGTCCGTCTAATACCTTAAAAATATATGGTAACTCCGAGCGCGTCCCGCGTCAACGAAAAATATTTATGTTTTTATCTCGACCGCAGTTTCCAGTGACACTTTTTTGCGTTTCAGTCACTGCTGCGGCCTGTCGGCAGCGCTGTGCGTTGGTCAATTCTCAGTAAAAATTTAATGTTAATTTAGGCAGCCTTCGCCAAACGCCCTCTGTTAACTTAGGCAATATTTAGCTTTTCAAAAGCCACCGCGGCGCTTGAGCGGAGTATGTTTAATAGTATGTATTACATACCATTATTTTTTGAATATTTGTGTATGTTTTTGGTATAGTTTGTGTACTGTTTGTGTATGGTTTTGGTACTGTTTTGGTATGGTTTTTGTAAATTTTCAAACGTTTTTGAACGTTTGTTAATACAATAGCGCCGTTGTACACTTTCGACGCATTTTACGAAAATATCAGTGAGAATTTCCCTTTACCTGAATTGCCCATCTTATCTATTTTATCAGTAGATACTGATAGAGGTTTTCAGATTAAAATATACAACAAAAGAGATTAATCCTGGAATCTTTTGAGCATCAACGACCGCCATAACACCAGTAAGCATAAGAAGATAACAAGAGTTATCTCTCTTATTAGAGTATGGCATTGCTTTGAATGAATATAAGCGCTGAGATTCGTAAGAGCCGCCGCTATTCTGTATCTGCTGTCAGCGCCATAAATCACGCCGACTGCTATAGTTACGATTACAACAATGCCTGTTATAAGGAATGCCGATATTTTAGATTTGCTGTGCATTTTGTCCCCCCTTTATTGTAAGCGTATTATATCAGAGATGATTTTTCAATTCAAGGAAATAGTTGCGACATATCGTAAATATTTACAAAATAAGAGTTTAGGTACAGCATTTAGAGATTTTATCGGCCTTGAAACCAAAAATTTTTTCACTTGAAATGTCAGCCACATAAAGACTGTCAAGTTGGCGGGGCGCATTTTTATTTTATGCCAAAATGTGCATTTCACTTTGTTGCTGGTATTGTATATTTCTCCGATATCGTAATTTTTACATCGCATAATCTCTTGTTAGTAGGGTAGTTATAACGCATAGCTGCAAAACTAATAGGCATTGACTTTAAGCTGGTATATTTTTTGCTTATTTGTTATAAATACGAAAATTTCGGGTGTAAATTAACAATTTTTATAAATTGAAAGCAGATTTTTAGAAGGGAAGCAGTTATGGCAGTTAAAGAATTAGCATTTGAATCTGATGCAAGGGCAACTTTGCTGGCTGGAGTGGAAAAATTAGCCGCGGCAGTCAAATCAACTCTCGGCCCCAGAGGCCGAAGCGCCATCTTGGATAAGGGCTGGGGCGGGCCTACGGTAACCAAAGACGGCGTAACGGTGGCTGAAGAAGTCGAGCTCATAAACAAGGGCGAAAACCTCGGAGCTAAATTAGTAAAAGAAGCGGCAAGCAAGACCTCGAAAGTTGCTGGCGATGGTACTACGACAGCTACAGTGTTGGCGGAAGCAATGTTTAAGGAGGCATATAGAAACTTGGCCGCCGGAGCGGATGCGATGTCTTTGGCTCGTGGTATGCAGAAATGTGCCAGGGTGGTAATCGAAAAACTCAAAACGCTCTCAAAGCCCATAAATGTTACCAATACCGATGACATAATAAATATCGCTTCAGTCTCCGCTAATAACGATGTGGAAATCGGAAAGATTATGGCTGAGGCGTTTCAGAAGGTCGGCAAGGACGGGGTGATTACTGTTGAAGAAGGCAAAAGCCTTCATACAGCCGTTGACTTTGTCGAAGGAATGCAGTTTGACAGGGGTTACCTTTCGCCGCATTTTGTGACCGATGCTGAGAATATGGTCTGCGAGTTGGAGAAGCCGTATATATTGGTTTACGAAGATAAAGTAAGTAATGTGGCTAAGCTTGTGCCGCTGCTGGAAAAAATTGCAAAGAGTAAAAGACCGCTGCTGATTATTGCGGAAGATGTTGAGGGCGAAGCATTGGCTACACTGGTGGTTAATAAACTAAGAGGAGTGCTGCAAATTGCAGCGGTGAAAGCGCCGGGCTACGGCGACCGCAGAAAAGCAATGTTGCAGGATATTGCAGTACTAACAGGAGCAGAACCGATTTTCAAGGATTTGGGAATCGAGATGGAAAATATAAGCGTCAGGCAGTTAGGGCAGGCCAAGAAAGTAACAATCGACAATGATAATACAATAATTGTAGAAGGGGCCGGCAGCAAAGATGCTATCAATGGCAGAATTAAACAAATACAGAGCGAAATAAAAACGACAACCAGTGACTATGACCGCGAGAAGCTGCAGGAACGGTTAGCCAAGCTGACCGGAGGTGTTGCTCAAATCAATGTCGGTGCTGCGAGCGAAGCGGAGATGAAAGAAATAAAAGCCAGAATAGAAGATGCGCTTCATGCCACGAGAGCGGCTATTGAAGAAGGCATTTTACCGGGTGGAGGTGTGGCCCTTATCCGGTGCGTCGATGCAGTTAGGAAATTAAAGCTCGAAGGTGATGAACAGACCGGAGCTGATATAGTATCGAAAGCGCTTACTATGCCTTGCTACTGGATAGCCGCCAATGCTGGAGCAATTGCGAACCTTGTGGTTAATAAGGTAGCGGAAGGAAAAGGAGGCTTCGGCTATAACGCCAATACAGACAAATATGAAGACTTGTTTGAAGCTGGCATTGTTGACCCCGCAAAAGTGACCCGCATCGCCCTGGAAAACGCGGTGAGTATAGCTGTGCTGCTTTTGACGACCGACTGTCTTGTTACCGAAAAGCCCAAAGAAAAGGAAGATGCCCCACCAATGCCGCCGGGCGGAATGGGCGGAATGGGCGGTATGGGGGGAATGGGAGGTATGGGAGGTATGGGGGGGATGGGCGGAATGGGTATGATGTGATAAAGAGAAATAAAAGGAAAAATAATTTTGACTAAGGAGCAAGCAATGAAACTTAGGCCTTTGGATGACAGAGTTGTGATAAAACAATCGGATGCTGAAGAAAAAACCAGCGGCGGCATCATTCTGCCGGACACAGCAAAAGAAAAACCGCAAATTGGTAGAATAGTGGCCACGGGACCGGGAAAACTGCTCGATGACGGCAAGCGAAGCAAAATGAGCGTTAAAAAGAATGACGAGGTCATCTATGCTAAATATATAGGTAGCGAAGTTGAGATTGACAGAGAAAAATTCGTGGTACTCCGCGAAAGTGATATTCTTGGAATTATCGAAAAGTAAACAAGTCAAAAGTTTGACAGTGAATAATAAGGGATAACAAAAATGGCAAAGCAATTAATGTTTGATGATGCAGCACGGACACACCTTAAGGAAGGTTTAACCCAATTGGCTGATGCGGTCAAAGTAACGCTTGGACCGACGGGCAAGAATGTCATTCTGCACAAAAGCTGGGGCTCTCCGAAAGTGACAAAGGATGGTGTTACGGTAAGTAAGGAAATCGAGCTTCCCGAGCCGTTCAAAAATATGGGTGCGAAGATGGTGAACCAGGTTGCCAGCAAAACCTCCGATGCCGTTGGGGACGGAACTACAACTTCCACCGTTTTGGCGGAAGCGATTTATACTGAAGGCCTCAAATACGTCGCTGCCGGTTCGAATCCTGTAGCTCTCCAGAGGGGCATCAACAAGGCCGCCGACGAAGTCACGAAGTTTATCGCATCGGTGAGCGTTCCGGTTAAGGGCCATAGCGACATTGCGAAGATAGCGGCCATCAGTGCTAACAACGATCCGCAGGTCGGGGAAATTTTAGCTGATGCAATCGACAAGGTCGGCAAAGAAGGCGTCATTGAGGTCGAAGAAGGCAAGGGGATGGAAAACGAGCTAACTGTTGTCGAGGGTATGCAGTTCGACAGGGGTTATATATCGCCGTACTTTATGACGAATCCCGAGACTCTGGAGTCTGTTCTCGAAGACGCTTATATTCTCTTGCACGAGAAAAAAATATCCAGCGTCCGTGAAATCATCCCGCTGCTCGAAAAGATAGCGCAGGTTGCCAGGCCGTTATTGATTATCGCCGAAGACGTTGAGGGCGAAGCTTTGGCGGCGCTGGTCATTAATCGTTTGCAGGGAGTGCTGAAGGTCTGTGCGGTTAAAGCGCCGGGTTTCGGCGACCGCAGAAAAGCGATGTTGGCCGACATAGCGGTGCTGACAGGCGGACAGGTAATTACCGAAGACCTCGGTATCAAGCTCGAAAAAATCGAGCTGTCGCAATTAGGCCAGGCGAGAAAAATCGTTGCCGGCAAGGAAACTACCACGATAATCGAAGGCGGCGGCAAAAAGCAGGATATAACTGCCCGCTGTGACCAGATTCGCAACCAGGTTGAAAAGACGACGAGCAATTATGACCGTGAAAAACTTCAGGAGCGCCTAGCGAAGCTGACTGGCGGAGTAGCCGTTATCAAAGCCGGTGCCGCAACGGAAACAGAGATGAAGGAGCGCAAGGACCTTCTTGATGATGCGCTTCACGCCACGAGAGCGGCCACCGACGAAGGTATTATCGCCGGCGGCGGAGTTGTGTTCCTTCGGGCAATCAGTGCGGTTGCAAAGGCCAAAGCGAAAGCCAAGGGTGATGAGAAAATCGGTTTTGATATCGTAATCAATGCCCTCAAAGCGCCGGCAAAGCAGATAGCCGACAACTCCGGCGAGCAGGGCGATGTGGTGGTCGCCGAGCTTCTGGAAAAGCTGGAAAAGGACGAAAATATCGGCTACGACGCCAACATCGGCCGGTTTGTCAATATGTTCAAAGCCGGAATTATCGACCCTGCAAAAGTCGCCAGGACCGCTTTGCAGAGTGCCGCTTCCGTAGCGGGACTTATGTTAACGACCAACGTGTTAGTAACCGATTTAAAAGACAAAGACGAAGAGCCGATACCCGGTGCGGTAAGATAAAAATCCGTATTTCGGGTTTTTGAGACATTATGGCCAAAAGAGATTATTATGAAGTCTTGGGCGTAGGCAAAAACGCCTCCGCTGACGATATCAAGCGCGCATACCGGCGTATGGCGATGAAGTACCATCCCGACAAGAACCCCAACGACAAAGATGCCGAGACAAAGTTCAAGGAATGCGCCGAGGCCTACGAAGTATTGAACGACCCTGACAAGCGTCAGCGCTACGACCAGTTCGGCCACGAGGGTCTCCGCGGCGTGGGTATGCGTGATTATTCGCATATGAGGTGGCAGGATATCGGCAGTATCTTCGAGGACATCTTTGGCACCGATGATTTCCTCGGCAGTATCTTCGGCGGCCGCGGCCGAAGGGCGACCCGCTCCGGCCCGTCTCGCGGATATGACCTTGAGACCTCCGTCGAGCTTACGCTTAACGATATCGCAAAGGGCGTCGAGAAAACCATTGAATTCACTCGCCAGGATATATGCCCCGAATGCAGCGGCACAGCCAGTGCCAAAGGAGCAAAGCCCGGCCAGTGCCCGACCTGCCGCGGAACCGGTCAGGTTTCGAGCAGGGGCGGTTTTTTCCAGATGGTCTCGACCTGTCAGCGGTGCGGCGGCAGCGGACAGGTTATCACAAACCCCTGTAAAAATTGCAAAGGCACCGGAAAAGTCCCGAAGAAGCGGATTGTTAATATAAAAATTCCCGCCGGCGTTCACGAGGGCCAGGGTGTCCGGGTCGCCGGCGAAGGTGAGCCCGGCCGCAGGGGCGGGCCCAGAGGCGATTTGTATTGCTATGTCAGGGTAAAACCGCACGACTTTCTGCATCGCGACGGCAACAATGTTGTGGCGGTTGTGCCTATAAGTTTTACCGACGCCGCCCTCGGAACAACAATAGAAGTCCCGAGCTTAAACGGCGCAAAGCAGTTAAAAATCCCGCGCGGCACACAGTACGGCAGTATCTTCAGAATAAAAGGGCAGGGCCTGCCCGACATCAGGAGCGGCCGAAACGGCGACCAGCTTGTTCAGGTCATCATCGAAACGCCTACGAAGTTAAACTCGAAACAGCAGGAATTGTTAAGAGAATTCGCCGAAACCGAGGACAAAATCGTTTATCCCCGCTCTAAGGGGTTCTTTGATAGTCTAAAGAAATATTTTGGTAACCACTGATGAAACGTAAAAAAGACAAAACTCAGCAGCAAGATAAAGGCGACTCGCAGGAGCTTCGCACGCAGGTAGAGAATTTACTGAAGGAAAAAGACGAGCTTTTCGGCAAGCTGCAGCGTGTCAGCGCCGACTATATAAATTTCCAGAAGCGGGTCACCAAACAGACCGCCGATACCATCGCTTACGAGAAGGACAAAATAATAAAAACGCTTTTGCCCGCCCTCGATAATTTCGAGCATATGCTTCAAAGCGCCAACTCGGCGGAAAACGCCGATGCCCTCCTAAAAGGCATCCGCATTATCTACGACCAAATCCTCGATATTCTAAAATCCCACGGCGTAGAGCGGATAGAGGCGCTGGGCGAAAAGTTCGACCCCGCCTTCCACGAGGCGGTATCACATAAGGCCGAACCCGAGCAAGAGGAGAACATCGTCCTCGAAGAGTTCCAAAAAGGATACAAGCTCAACGGCCGAGTCCTGCGTCCAAGCAGGGTAGTCGTAAATAAGCTGCCTTCGCAGCAGCAGTCGGCAGGTGATGAAACAGTAGACTTGAACGCCGAGACAGTAGAGCTGGAAGATGTGGACGACCAGATTCCCGATGAGTAGTTACTGTGCAATACGCGCTACGCAATACGAAATACGAGAAACGAATATATGCCGACCTATGAATATATGTGCGGTGATTGCGGGCATCGCTTCGAGCAGTTTCAGTCCATAAAGGCCCGGCCGTTTCGCAAATGCCCCAAGTGCGGCAGGAACGGTTTGAATCGGCTCATCGGCGCGGGCGCAGGCGTGATTTTCAAGGGCTCCGGCTTCTATGAGACCGACTACAGGAGCGAGGGCTATAAAAAGGCCAAAGAAAGCGAGAAAAAATCCGCCGCCGGCGAAAAGCAAGCCCCGAAAAAGGAATCCGAGCCAAAAACAAAAGATAGTAAACCGGCTAAAAAAGACAAACCCGCCGCAGGCGAGAAAAAGTAGATGTAGAAAATTTGGGTTCGATTGGGTTCGTTTTGGGTTCGTTTGGGTTCGAATTGGGTTCGAATTGGGTTCGTTTTGACCAAGTGTTCAATTCGCATTTTTCGCTATAAATCCTTCATTTCATTAGTCTTATAGAAATTTGACTTTGTTGTAAATTGGGTTCGTTTTGCATAATTGCATTCATTTTGATTGATTGAAAT
>CAZDQP010000085.1:0-11916 GCA_964507485.1 uncultured Pirellulales bacterium
ATTCAATATAATTCCATATACCGTATCCGAGCCATCCTAACGCTACTATTGCACCCGCAATAATTACCCAAGTATATGAAATATCCATTTTTTGCCCTGATTAGCCGTTTTTTTACTGTTCCATATTTAACATTATTTTACCGCAGAATAACCAAAACCCACTACTGCGTCAAAACAAATTTATGCCGCTACTCCAGTTTGAAAGCAATATACCAAAGCCCAAAACCCATAAAGAAACCCTCTTTTTTAAAAAAATTCGTGAAAATACTTGACTATTCAAACAAGTGTTTTATACTTTAGTTTGAAACGTATGTTTAAGGAGAAACCTATGGTAGACCAAAATACTGATTTTCGGGCTGAAAATGAGATTTCAGCAAAAAATGTTCGGGACCGTCTGCTCGATACGGCCGAAAAACTATTCAGCGAACGAGGTTTTGCCGATACCAGTGTTCGGGACCTAACCGCCGAGGCAAATTGCAACATCGCTGCGGTAAACTACCATTTCGGGAGCAAGGATAAACTATACATTGAGATGTTCCGGCGGCATATGGAGGAACTCTTTATAAAGCACAAAACCAACATAGAAAAAGTAATGAGTTCGCCTAATCCCACACTGGAAAGACTGCTTGAAACAATAGCCGAAACTGCACTAGAAGCTTTGTCAGGAACTGAAGAAAAAATATCAATGCTCAAATTGGTCGTGCGGGAAACTCTGAATCCACAGCTTAAGGAGGAACTGTTATCGCTGGAGATACTTAAGGACCTACTAAACCAGATATGCGGAGCCCTGATGAAGCTACTTCCGGGCCTGACGGAACGGCGTGCTATGCTGTGTGTTTATTCAATCGAGGGGATAATAATGCATCCTATGCTGTTCTACGATTATTACAGCGAACTTTTCTTCACTGTTCCCGTGAATGAGTTAGTCAAACACATAGTAAGGTTCACAGCAGCAGGCATCCGGTCAGCCGCTAAGGAAAAACCTGAATGACGTATTTAATGTATATAAAAGATATGAAACATTTACAGCAAAAATTTAATTCTCTTGCGTCTGCTACGCTGACAACTACTGTCGTATGCATTGCTGTCTCCGGCTGCATGGTTGGTCCGGATTACAAGAGACCCCCCACTACAACCGATGCAGTATCAGGTTACATTTACGCCGGAAAGCATTCACAAGATGTTAATGACATCAACACTGTAGGCTGCTGGTGGGAACGATTTGGCGACCCAACTACTACCCAGCTTGTAAAACAAGCTTTAGAAAACAATTACGACCTGAAAGCCTCAGCAGCAAGGGTGCTGCAGGCACAAGCTGCTCTTGCTGAAGCAGAGGGCAGTCGTTTGCCTGAAATATCCGCAGTTTTTAACAGGACAATGACCAGAACAAACACTTTTCCTCCAGGGGCATACTCTCCGTTTGGTAGTTTAGAATCTGAGGTCATTAAAACGAGGACATATACACCGGAATTTTCTATTAGCTATGTTCTGGACTTGTTTGGCAAACTTAGACGTCTGGAGCAGGCAGCATGGGCGGATATGCTTGCAGCAAAAGCCAATGAGCAAGCACTAACTAACTCACTTATAGCCAGTGTAATCAACGCCAGAACAAACATCGCGACTCTCCAACGACAACTTGCTATAACCCGGGCCAACACTGAAAACTGGATAAGGAATCTTGAAATCATAGAACGGCGTTACGGCCGAGGTCTTGTCGGACCTTTAGACGTTCGCCTGGCACGTGAAAATCTTGAGGCATCGAAGGCATCAGAAGCAACCGTAGAACTATCGCTGATCAAAGCCCAAAACGCCCTTGATGTTCTTTTGGGTCGTCAGCCGGGTTTGAGCAGAAATCTTTCACAGACGCTGCCTGAACTGCCGGACTTGACTCCTGTTCCAATCGGTGTGCCCGCTATGCTTCTTGACCGACGGCCGGATGTAATGGCCGCTGAGATGGCCCTGAAATCATCAAATGAGAAAATCGGCGTAAGCATTGCACAGCTTTTCCCTGATTTGACTCTAACAGGCGGTATAGGATGGAAGTCAAACAAATCAGATGACATATTCGTTAATGAGGCCTGGGTCTATTCAATGGTCTTTAACGCTATCCAGCCTATCTTCAAGGGTGGCCAGCTCATTGCACAGGTTGATGCGGCAAAGGCACGGAATGCCGAATTGGCTGCAGATTATGCCAGCACAGTCCTGAACGCACTAAGAGAGGTCGAGGACGCATTGGCCAGAGAGCAGCTTCTGCAGAAAAGACTAAACGCATTGCAGCTTCGGTTTAGTGAAGCTGTGGCAGCGGAAAAACTCGCCAGAGAACGATATCTCCAAGGAATAGACCAACTGATTATTGTACTCGAAACAGAGCGGCGAAGGAGAATTGCAGAGGACGCGTTAAATCTTGTCAAAGGTGAAATATGGAATAGCCGCACTAATCTTTTCCTAGCTTTGGGAGGCGACTGGACGGCTGATTCATAAAAATTGAATATTAGGATACTTTTATGAACGAAAAAATCACAGAAAAACTCTACAGCCTAGTTACAGCATTAAGCGAAAAATCAAAAGGACTGAAGATAAAATTCAACGGGATGCCTAAAAAGCAACAGCAAATTATATTAGTGCTTTTAATCTTGGGTGTTGGGCTCAGTATCTCGTTAATATTGAAATATACCCGAAAGGCTCCGGCTAAAGTTGAGAAAAAGACAGTTGCGCCTCTGGTTAAGGTTCAGCCGGTTTACAAACAAGATATACAAATGATAGTACATGGCTATGGAACAGTGCAACCGAAGATTCAAACCGAAGTAGTTCCGCAGGTATCCGGTAAAATTATTGCAGTAAATCCTAATTTTAAGGACGGCGGTTTTGTCAAAGCCGACGAACCACTAATAACAATCGACCCGCGTGATTACGAGCTTGCTGTCCAAAGTGCAAAAGCTGAAGTTACAAGAGCCGAAGTAGCATTGGACCTTGAAAAGGCGGAAGCCGAAGTTGCTCGGCAGGAATGGGAACAATTAAATCCTGATAAAAACCCTACGAGTCCATTAGTTTTCCGGGAACCGCAGATTCGTCAGGCCCAAACCTCGCTTGAAGCTGCAAAAGCTCAACTTGCCACCACCGAATTAAATCTGGCACGCACAAAAGTTTCTCTTCCATTCGAGGGTAGAGTGATAAGCGAAGCAGCAGACTTAGGCCAGTATGTAATCGCTGGTCAACCAATAGGTAATATTTACAGCATAGAAGCAGTTGAAATCGAGGTGCCGCTGGAAGACAGGGAACTTGCATGGTTTGACATACCCACAAACATCAACAATTCCAATAAAACAAGACCCGAAGTCGATATTCGTTCGGAGTTTGCCGGCCACACCCACACATGGCAAGGCCGCGTGGTTCGGACTACAGGTGAAATTGATACAACTTCAAGGTTGGTTTCGGTGGTTGTAGAGGTAGCTGAACCATTTAAGGATACTAACAGCCGACCGCCACTTGTACCTGGAATGTTCGTCGAGTTATTTATTAAAGGCAAAATCCTCAATGATGCAATTCCTGTTCCTCGATATGCTATACATGAAGCAAACCAAACATGGGTCGTCAACAACGGTCGGCTGGCTATCAAGAAACTGAAAACCGTCCGGGAAGATAAAGATTATGCTTATGTCACCTCAGGCCTCAAAGACGGTGCAACCATTGTTTTGAGCTCTCTTGACGTAGCTACTGAAGACATGCAGGTAAGAACAGAAATGGTTGAGCCACAGAGACCTGCAAAGAATAAGGAAGTAGATTAAGTGGAAGAGCTAAAGGGCAAAAAAGGGGTTTTAGGATGGTTTGCATCAAACCATGTCGCAGCTAACCTGTTGATGCTCCTGATAATCTCCGCAGGATTGCTGACTATATTTACCATTAAAGTGGAATTCTTCCCGGAGTTCACCCTCGATGTGATTACCGTCACCGTCCCTTACCTCGGTGCATCTCCGTCCGATGTTGAAGAAGGGGTCGTTATGCGTGTTGAGGAGGCGATAGCAGCCGTCGATGGTATAAAACGATTAACATCTACTTCCGCCGAAGGTACCGGCATGGTAATAGCTGAAATCGAAGAATACGCCGATTCCAAGGAAGTGCTTGATGACATTAAGGCAGAAGTTGACAGAATCACAACATTTCCTGAAGAAACAGAAAAACCAATAATCACTGAAATTTTGACCCGCCACGAAGTCATAACCATCGTATTGTATGGAGATGTTTCTGAAAAAACGCTCAAAAAACTCGCAGACCAAGTTCGTGATGAACTTACCGCATTAGAAAATATAAGCCAGGTTGACATAGCAGGTATCCGACCATATGAAATTTCAATTGAGGTTTCTGAGAAAACTTTACGACGTTACGGGCTTAGTTTCGATGAAGTTGCCAGAACTGTAAGACAATCATCGCTTGACATACCTGCAGGCTCAGTCAAAACCACAGGAGGAGAGATTCTGGTCAGGACCGAAGGGCAGAAGTATTACGGGTCGGAATTTGAGAAAATAATAGTTCTTACAAGAAACGATGGGACTAAGATAAGACTGGGCGATATAGCAACTGTCAAAGATGATTTTGAAGATATTGACCTTTACTCAAGATTCGACGGTAAAAGAGCAGCCCTGGTTAAAGTCTTTCGGGTAGGTGACCAAGGCGCTCTTGATGTAGCAGACACCGTAAAAAAATATGTCGAAGAAAAAAGAGATGCTCTGCCGGAGGGAATTTCAATATCAACGTGGGAGGATACCTCAGTCATCCTTCGCGGAAGAATGAGCCTGCTTACAAAAAACGCTTATCTCGGACTTGCACTCGTGTTCATATGTCTGACTCTCTTTTTAAACATCAGATTAGCATTCTGGACTACTATGGGTATTCCTATATCATTTCTTGGCGCCTTCTGGCTATTACCTGCGTTTGATGTCTCCCTAAACATGATATCCCTGTTCGCCTTTATAATGTCTCTTGGCCTTGTAGTTGATGACGCAATAGTAGTCGGAGAAAATATCTTCTCCTATCGACGGCAGGGACTAGGTAGGTTTGAGGCATCGATAAAAGGCGTAAAGGAAATGGCGGCCCCAGTCACAATGGCGGTATTAACTACCGTCTTCGCCTTTCTGCCGCTTCTATATATTCTCGGCATTATGGGCAAGATAATGCGCGTAATACCTATCGTTGTAATAAGCGTTCTCATGGTCAGTCTGGTCGAGGCATTATTAATCCTGCCGGCACATCTCGCCGGAGGTAGCTTTTCAAAAAGAAACAAATTATTCAATAGGATTGACAAAATACAACACTGGACAGAACAAAGACTCGAAGCATTTATAAAAGGCACATTCGCCAACTTTGTTATAACAGCAGTAAGATGGCGCTATGTCACATTAGCTACCGGATTAGCAATTTTCATCATCTTAATAGGCTGGATTGCAGGTGGCTATATAAAGGTTGTTTTCTTCGACCCTGTCGAAGCAGATAACATGGTCGCTACCATAACCATGCCTCAGGGAACACCAGTATGGCAGACACAACAGGTAGCAGAAAGAATCGAATCAGCAGCTGAACAGGTTCGGCGAGAATTCGATGCTAACAACAAGAACAAACCTTCCATTATTAAGCACATTTCGACTACAATCGGCGACCAGCCGGTTTCTCGATCAGGAGGAGGAGGACCAATCAGGCAGCTTGCTGTGGGATCAGCCGCGCACTTAGCGGAAATTAATGTCGAACTATTAGGGGGCGAGGAACGTGATGTATCTTCAATGACACTGAAAAATCGCTGGCGTGAGATTGTGGGTGAAATACCAGGGGTGTCTTCCCTGACTTTCTTCTCAGAGATTTTCAGCGCCGGTGAAGCTATAAATGTAGAATTGTCCCATCAGAACTTTGATACACTATTGCTGGCAGTGGAAAGACTCAAATCCTTTCTCAGTGAATATGCCGGAGTCACTGATATCACAGACAGCTTTGAGCTTGGTAAGGCCGAACTGAAAATGGAGCTCAAGGACACCGGCCGTACATTAGGTCTCACTCTTTCCGACCTAGCAAAGCAGGTCCGACAGGGTTTCTATGGAGAAGAAGCCCAGCGTATTCAGCGAGGGCGCGATGACATACGTGTTATGATACGCTACCCAGAGGAAGAACGTAAGAGCCTAGCAGATATTGAGAATATGAGAATCCGATTGCCGGATGGAACTGAAATTCCTTTCCGAGCCGTCGCAGAAGTCAAATACGGAAGAGGCTTCTCCACAATTCAGCGAGCTGAACGCAGACGAATAGTCAACGTAACTGCTGACGTTGATGTAGATGTCGCTAATGCCGGTGATATAAATAAGGAATTAGATGAAAACGTACTTCCCAGATTGATGAGTGAATACCCCGGATTGCAATACAGATTCGCCGGTGAAGAACGGGAAAGAAACGAATCATTCAGCAGTCTCTACGTCACTTTTCCCCTGGCCATGATGGCAATCTATGGCCTACTCGCAGTCCAGTTTAGAAGTTATGTACAACCATTAATTGTTATGTCTGCAATTCCCTTTGGTATCGTCGGAGCTGTCATAGGACACGTATTGATGGGGTTTGTATTCATGACGAAATTTAATCTCGGCCTTCTTTCTATGTTCGGAATCGTAGCACTATCTGGTGTGGTTGTGAACGATTCACTCATCCTGATAGACCTCATCAACCGTGAACGAAAAAGCGGCACTGGACTCAGTCAGGTAGTGCGAGACTGCGCCACTCGAAGATTCCGACCCATCATGCTGACTACTTTAACAACTTTCTTCGGCTTAGTCCCAATGATGCTTGAACGAAGTTTGCAGGCACGATTCCTCATTCCGATGGCTATAAGTCTGGCCTTTGGCGTGATGTTCGCCACTTTGATAACCCTCTTTCTGGTTCCCTCATTATATATGATACTGGAAGATATCAAGAGCAGGATTTTTGGAAACTCAGTACAGTAGCAACAGCGCTGTTCGTAATTGGTCTAAATATCAATTTTTGTCACATAAGTGGTTTCAGGACTGCGAGTTAACAATTAGTACAAAATTTTTCTGCTTTCAAATATTTTTCTGGCCAAACCGCCTATAAAAGCAGATAATAGTTCTAGTTCGCATTTGGCGCAAGGAAAGCGGGTAAGTAAAAATATGGAAACTACTGCAAACGATAAACCGAATGTTGAAATTGTTTCTGATCCTGAAGAGCTTGCCCTGAGAAGCGCCGCACTCTTTGTCAGTAGCGCGGAAAAGGCAATAAAAACAAATGGCACCTTTTACGTTGCAATATCCGGAGGAAATACACCTAAACGCTTTTTTGAACTGCTTAGCGAAGTATCAAAAGCAAGCGCACTTCCCTGGGACAAAATACAATTATTCTGGGTAGATGAACGGTACGTCCCACCGGACTCCAAATGGAGTAACTATAAGCTGGCTGCCGATACCTTCCTGGCCAAAGTTAACATACCAGAAGAAAACGTACACAGAATACCAACAGAATATGATGATTTTAAAATTGCAGCCCAGCGCTATGAAGAAACGATCCGCAAAGTTTTTAGCCTGCAGAAAAATCAGCTTCCAAAATTTGACCTGATTATACTTGGTATGGGTGCTGAAGGACATACTGGTTCGCTGTTTCCTAACAGTTATGCGCCCTTTGATACGGAAGATTTGGCCTGTGTTGTTTACGTCCTAGATGAAAAACTGAACAGAATAACCCTGACTCATCCGGTTTTATGTGCTGCATCTCATCTGGCTGTTCTGGTTTCAGGCGAGGAAAAGGCCGACATTTTGAAAGAAGTTTTAACTCAAGAACCGGATGAAGTGAGGTACCCTATTCATACCCTTTGGCCTATTCTCGATAAAGTTACTTGGTTGGTAGATAACAAGGCGGCAAAATTCCTCCCATCAGGATAATTCAGCAAGTTCCAAATTCACTCCGGTATAATCAATTTTGTTCCAGGTCTGAGTTTTTTTGGATTACTTATTTTTTCTCGGTTGGCATCAAGAATTTTTTGCCATTTATTTGCAGAGCCGTAGTATTCGTAGGAAATGCCGGAAAGAGTTTCACCTCTGCGCACAATGTGAAACTTTTCAGTCCTTATCTCTTCAGGATACCTACTGATGGAATATTCAGATAACTTCAACTTTTCAACCGTCGATGATTCGACCTGCGTGGTTTGATTCCCGTCAAAAGAGGTTTCCTTATGAGTTCCGGTATTATTAGATTGTGATAGTGGGATATCCGTTTTGTAAAGTTTTGCAGAATCAGGCCCCAATACTCTTGCTTTAATACTCAAACTAGGGCGAGTAGAAAGTCCAATTACAATAACGACCACAAATACCACACCCAAAGCTATTCCTATTTTGAAATCTTTCTCCATTTTTAGAACTGTTTGGCAAATCGCATTGTGCATTCCTGCTCATGCAACGCGCATCATTTTCCACGCATAACGAATGCAAATTACTATTTGTTACCTTATTTTTCGGTTTTCCTGCCGATCAATAACAGAGGCGCCGCTATCGCTATAGACGAATACGTTCCTATGATAATGCCGAATCCGATCGCAAAAGTAAATCCCCGCAATCCCTGGCCGCCAAAGATATACATTATTAGAACCACTATAAATGTCGTAAAAGACGTTAAAATAGTCCGAGAAATAGTCTGGTTGATACTGTTCGTAATTACATTAGGATTAAGCTGCGCCTTTTTGCGATTCTCCCTGATACGGTCAAAAACAACTATAGTGTCATTCAATGAATACCCAATGAGCGTCAGGAAGGCAGCTATCATAGCAAGGTCGATTTTGAAATCTCCTATTAGAAGTTTCTCACCGATTGGGCTTGAGGCAATATAAGTACACGCAGTAACCGCACCAAGTGTGATACATACGTCATGCACTAAAGCTGCAATCGCTGCAAGCCCGTAACGGACATTCCCGAATCGAATCCAGATATAAGTTACAATTGCTAACAAAGACAAAACAATAGCAACCAAAGCTCGTGTTTTTGCCTCCGTACCGACTGATGGGTCTATTTGTGTCACGCGCGGCAGCGATGCCTCCAATTCGGTTGCCGCCAGAACCTTTGTGGTTTCGTTTTCAACAAATCGTGCCCATTCATCTTTGCCTAATTCGCGCAGACCCGCCTCAGGCTCGACGCTGAAATAGACAAAAGAATGAACTGGTTGATTCGGTTCTATTGCTGTCATATCCGGACTGAGGACTTTATACGAATACCAGTTAAGGTTTTGCATGTCGGGTTTGAAACGCAAATCCGACAATCTACGGTCAATTTCTTCCACAGTCGCTGCTCTTTCGATATCGCAGGCGATTTTAACACCGCCAAGAAAGTCGGCAAGTTCCGGGTAAGATTCTACAATCTGCGCAGTAACTTTCTCCCGAGAAATAATTTCCGGCCGAAGATTACGCTGAATCTCCAGTTCATCTGCAAAAGCAGTCAGTATCGCTGTATTAACAACCTCATTAACATGCGGCTCTGCAATCTCGGCATCCGGAAAAGCTGCACCCAATATACTCTTTACAAAGGATTTGTTCGCCTGGCTTGTTGTTACAATATACTCATTGGGGTTACCGGAGCCAGTCACAAGTAAATTACTTAGCTTGCTGCTAGATTTAGCCTGGACTTTTTTTATCGCGGAGGTTACAGACTCAACCGTACGCTGGACTGCCAGCTCAGACTTGGGAAAAGTAACAATGGTAGTAGTTTTATTTGTCTCCGTGGTATTAATTTCATACTGTCTATGTGATTCTCCTATACTGTAAACATTCGCCGCCGCAAGAGCAGAGTTGTTAACACTACTTGCGTATTCACGGATTCTGTCCTCAATGTCTTGTCTTGTAAGATTAACTGTATCTTTCAGATTAATTTGAACAGAAGTCCCACCGGTAAATTCGATATCGTATTTGTTGTTCTTCACATCATCTCTCGTAAAGAAAACAAAGAAACCTGCCCCAATAAGCAAAATTGACATGAAGAAGAAAATCGCCCTCAAGCCCATCCAGTTTACATTCGGTTTGTGTATTAAACGCAGCATGACTAAGTGGTCTTCAATAATTCGCCTATTTAATAGAAAATCGAAAATCACTCGAGTCACAAACAACGCCGTGAACATACTCGAGACAATACCAAGCATAAGAACAATAGCAAACCCTTTTACTTCTTCTGAAGCAACCCAGTAAAGAATTGCTGCTGTGATAAATGTAGTTATATTGGCGTCTAAAATTGTTCTGAAAGCCCTCTCGTAACCGTTTCTTACTGCAATTCTCAAAGATGAACCACGTTGTTGCTCTTCACGGATTCTTTCAAAAATCAGTACGTTAGCATCAACGCTCATACCTATAGTAAGTATTATACCTGCGATACCGGGCAGCGTAAAAGTGGCTCGCAGCAATGCCATCGCTGCCAGAACAAAGAGCAGGTTCATAAGTAATGCTACATCAGCTATTGAGCCGGAGAGGGTATAGTAAACCGCCATGCAACAAACAACCACCACGAGGCCGATTAAACCGGCTTTGACTCCTTTATCACGATTGTCGGCTCCAATAGATGGGCCTATTGTTTTCACTGAGATGGGCTGTTCTATCAGTCTTGCGGGTAAAGAACCGGCGTTAAGCTTGTTAACCATATCCAAAACTTCCGTCGGTGTGAAACTACCGGTTATTATGCCCTGAGTAAATATCCTGGTTTGGATACTTGGAGCGGATATTGCGACACCATCAAGTAAAATACAAAGTGGCCGTTCAATGTTCTTCCCGGTAACTTCACCAAACAACCTCCCACCTCTTTCATCAAACAAAAAACCAATGGCCCTTCGGCCACTCTGGTCAGTTGTAGGGTAGGCTCTCTTTAAGCTCCAGTCTTTACCTTCTGTACTGTGCAGTAAAGTCTCTCCCGTCTTATTGCTTGCCAGTACATAAAATTTGTCCCCGAATTGAGCAATAAAAGCATCATTTCTATTAAATTCCTTGATATCTTCTACCTCACACCAAATTTTTTTATTATCTGAGGCGTATTTGGGACCCTTGGTCTTAAGCCGTTCAACATAACCGGCCATCTCATCCGCATCCACCTCCGCATGCCCCACTGTGGGCAACACCCTGAACTCCAGTATTCCGGCGCCTTTCAGCATGCGCTGCAGGTCTTTGGGGTCATCAAGTCTTCCCTGGAAAGGACGATATTCGTCGAAGGCCTCAATTGTTCTATCGATTTTTTCTGAACGGTCAGGAAATGCTGCTTTAAGTTCACTTATTGCCTCCCGGCGTCTAAGTGACTTGGGAGACATCTCAAGGCAGTACCTTAGCTGGTCTTCAGTAAGGTTTAATTTATCGAGAGCCCTCTTGGCCTCTTTGTATCGAATGTTTATGCCGGTTTCGCTATCTGTCAACTGCTCGACAACCTCAGCCCATTCGGCATACATATTTACATATCTGGTCAGCAGGTCCAGGTTCTCCTCGGAGCCAAGGTAGCTTGTCAGAGCCTCACGCAATTTTTGCTCATCCAGTTTAATCCAGTCACCCAAATGTAGTTGTATATCTTCGAGGTCAAGGCCTAAAACTGTAATTACACTTTCCGGAGTTTGCAATCCCGAAAACAGCTTGTCCCTCCTGTCCCGCAAATCTTTGTATTTATCGTAAACCTCGGCCAGATTGTCCAGTATCTCCATTCTGTCTGAATTACCCTGTGCAAACTCTTCAAAATATCTGGTTCGTTCTTCTGACGGCTTCTGCAGAGAACGCAGTATTATCACAGGATTTATGTTTTCAGACAGCAGGTCGCTGCGTACTTCTTCAAATTTCTGCCGTTTCTGTCGGGTTTCTTCACTCGCCAGTGGCATTTGTATCTCAAAACGGCTATTGCCCTGTGGACGCCATACGAGGTTCTGGATGTT
>CAZDQP010000086.1:0-11886 GCA_964507485.1 uncultured Pirellulales bacterium
GCAATACGAGATTTCAATCAATCAAAAACAACAAATTATGCAAAACGAACCCAATATCCAACAAAGTAAAATTTTCGTAACATCAGTGATATGAAGGAGATACAACAAAAAATACAAATTGAACACTTGGTGAAAACGAACCCAATTCGAACCCAAACGAACCCAATTTATTTTGGGCACGGCTTGATGGCCGGACAGAAATGCTTCAGTTTTGCGCTGCTTCTATTAATTTAAGCGTTGATATTTGTACTTCTGAATCGAGCATGTTCGGATTAGCCGAATCCTTTTTAGCATAAATACTCTTTATTTGCAGGGGCTTAGACGAAATTTTGAGATTATGAAAAAATTCCATAAGTTTATCAAATGTCATATCTTCAAATTCTATTTCAACAATTACCTCGTAATAATCTGGGTCTATCTGTACAACTTGCTGTTTCATCGACACAGCATTTTTACTTAAGCCTAATTTATCGTTTAATGCCTCTAAAAATGGAAGAAGCTCGAATCCCTTACCTTCTACAACGGCTTTTTGTTTATGCTCATCCAACTCAGCCAGCAATGCAATATACTGTGTGCTTTTTACTCGAAGTTCTTCAAGCTCTCTCTGCTTTTCAGGAATTACTCGATTCAATGTTTTTATACGTTTAGTAGCAGGACTAATAGCGAATGCGAACAATGTCCAGGCAGAAACAAAAACTGCCAGACCAATAGCCAGAGAACGCTCTCTATTTGTCAATTGCAACATTTTTTACTCTTGTGCCGCTAAGGTTGCTAAAATAGTAAATTGTACCGACCCATCACTGGCCTGTCGGCGAATATCTCGAACATCAACCGTTGAAAACAAGGAAGTATCTTTTAATAGTCGCTGCCAGTTGTATATTGATTCGAACGATTGAGAATTCCCTGCCAACCGTACAGAACCGACAGTTATAAGCATATTATCAATTGTAATTTTTACACCCGAGGGGATACTTTTACTAATCACATGTAAAACTTCAACAGGCCTAATATCGATTCCAGAGATAGGACCGAGTAACACGTTATCTTTTTGTAATTTCTGTAAATTTTGCTCTAACTGAACAAGTGGATTCACGATATTTTTTTCCTCAGGTAGTGTCTGATGAAAGATATCTCTGATTTCATTGTTTATCTGTGAGTGCTTTGTTTCCAAACCTGACAACCGTATAAACAGTCCAAGCAATGAAACTACAACAATCGCTGTGATCAGTGCTGCAAAAATTGCAAATTCTTTTCTTATATTCAATACTGGTTTTACGTTAGCATTATCTAAATTGAGAAAGTTGATGCCTGTAGTTCCTTCAGGTGCTAATGCTCTTAAAGCAAGACCTTCAGCAATACATATTCCAATATCACCATTGTAGTTTTGAGGATTTTTTACCTTAGCATAAGGGTTAACTACGATCATTTGGCAATGCAGGTTTTCTTCAACAAGCATTCTAAGACCGTCGAAAACACTGCTTTCACTTACCAGATAGATTTTAGAGTTTTGCTTAATTTCCTCACCAAAGACTTTCCTCCAGGTAATTTGTGCTTCATTTGATAACGCTTCCGCAATTCGTTCTCGAATTGAATAAGCATTATCGCCGGAAATGGAAATATTCGGGATATTTCTAACGATTAAAATATTATTGCTTTGGGTTAATGCCAATGCAAGGTAAGATTCATTTACATAAGCAATGATGGCTTGCTCCGTCATAATTTCTGGATGATTAATTGCAACTGTAGAATGAATCGCAAAAATCGCTGTATCTACAAGAACAGGACGCATTTTTGCTTCAGTTAAGATACTTAATCTTTCATGTAGCAATTTTCTCGACACCGCAGCTGTGAGAATAGAGTACTTATCGTTTGGTAACTTGTGATACGAACATACATGTGCAACAATTTCGCTAGGTTGTATTGGAAAATCGTATTCTAATTCAGAACTGTCAAGCTTGTGTATTCGTTCGATATCTGCAGAATCAGCTTCTAGATTTCGAAAGAAAACATTGTCATACGGCATCGAGAGTGCCACATCTGCACGACGGTCAAAGGCATGTTGCTTAACAAGCGACTTAATTATATCTGCCGGGGAATCCGTAGTGCGTCGTGTACGCGCACTAAAGACTTTTTCGATATAGAAATCTTCCCCCCTGTGTAATACTTGCACAGCTCGCAGATGAGAAGAGTCAATATCTATGCCGATACATCGTTTAACCATCATTTTTTCCTAAATATTTATACAAACACAAAAAGCAAACGCCTTTACAGCTCTTTGTATAAAATCACCTCGACATTTTCGGTTTTCATGTTCCTTCTAAGTATTGCAAATACCTCACAGCTAAGGTGGTCAACGACTCCCCTTGACGTAACATTATAGTGTCTTTCTGCTGAGCTTACAGTAACTGTTTTTCTGATTGCGTAATAAATATCATCCGTCATCCCGGGAACGCTTTGCAGTTCCGTAATACTCTCAAAAGGTTTAATTTCTCGCTGGTCGATGATTAGCTGTGCCAAAGTGGTGTCCATCTTTTCAGATAAGCTCTCAATTACGCGCCTTGAAGCACAGTTAATGTTAATTCTTCCTTCGCCGTAGACCGTTATATAATCACGTATACGATCAAAAATCTGTGGCGTTATCCCCTTGACAAGCATGAGTTCTTCGGTCGTATCAAACGGAGCATTTTTACACCTGTAAGGGGGTTCCAGTTTGTTATAATAAGCTGATTCTGCTCCCAGATTTTCGTATTTTATATAGGGGAGATACGTAACTTCATCGTCGTTATCTATCCAGTCAATAATCGATGGCACAATACCATAGCCGATATTGGAATCGCCAGCGTGTTCTTGATTTATCAGGTCAATAAGACGGAGCATTTGTTCTATTCTATCGCGATTCAGTGCGCCGGTTTTGGTTTTGAGTAGGTTGATATTCAATTTGCCGTTTTCTTCAGTGACGGCTACAGAGCAATTTCCATCATCGATATCAAATATATTTTCTCCTGAAAACAGATTCAGTAATGACTTGTTCGTATAGATATCACCGGCATTCCTGATGGCTGCAATTGCGATATTAAGCCCAGCTCTCGCACAGTTAAGTGCCTGCTCAAATTTTCTGAAATCGTCTACGGCACGAAGATTAGCACGGGCTTTATAATTGAAACCAAACAACAGAACTCCAAGCATAATAACCATGCACAGGACAACAACGACTACAAAGCCCGTCCGATTTGATTTTGTTCGCTCTCTCATTATTTTTTAATTGCTACTAATTTTTCGACCTGAGTTTTTACGCCTTGGTTATTCTGGCAGTATACATATACAGTTGTATTATGGTGATACTGTCGATAATTTTCGTCTTCACAAGTGATTCCAATTCTTACTGCGGATGGTAATATTTTCTTATCATTATAATTCCAGTATTTTAGCCATTGCTTTCCATCAAAAAATAACAATTTGACATGACTGAGATTACGTGCAACCGGTTGCCAGTTTCTCTTCTGCACAGCACTATCGTAGACTATCTTGGTGGTATCAAGTTCACCGGTAAACCTTCTCTGGCCCAAGAATAACGTGCTTTTATCTTTGTCATATTTGTAGGCGACATCAAAAAGGCCTCCTGTCAAGTCCCGATTTCCCAAAGACCCACCCGTAGTTACAAAATGCAAAATTTCTCCGCTTGGATTATTTTGGTCGCTATCGAAATAACTAATACACCCTTCCGATATTTCTTTTTTTTGCTGAGAGGTTAATGTTATTGAGGGTGTGTTTTTCTCAGTTGTACTTGCGAACGAACAACGTATTTGTCTGGCCATCTGCTCCAGCAGTTTCCGTTCTTGTTTAAATAAGATTATTCTGGATTTGTATGCCTGGGTTGATTTTGACGTTGCAAAATAGCTACCATATACCATAGAAAAAATAGCAACAATCACAGTCATAGCTACGATAATCTCAACTAATGTAAAACCATTTTTATCCAGCTTATTTTTCATTCAATTTCTCATCAGCAACATAAGTTGATAATTGCAGGTGCTTGCAAATAGTCCCCTGTTCCCAATTGACATCAACAAGTACTTTTCGCAAACCCGTGATATCCGCTTCGTCCAACTGTGGTAGCTGTAAATCTGTAACTCTAATTTTCCAGAAAAGGGACAAACCATTCTTTTCTATAATGCCGGAATCAGTTTCCTCTTTTGGGTACCCCAGAACCAACTTCTCTGCAATTTTTTCGCCTGCCAGCAAAACAGCCTGTGAAGTCGCCTCAGCTGTTTTTGCCATTGTAATACTAATAAGGTGAAGCCTGAATAACGCCAACAGAGAAATCGAAACGATTGTAAGAGCCACGATAACCTCTATGAAGGTAAAAGCTTTTGTCCGCGAATTCTGCTGTATTACTGGATTTCTCTCTCTATTTGTTATATTGTTCTTATTCATTAAGATTCCAGCTTTCGATATCGGCATTATCACCAGTGCCGCCATCTTCACCGTCTTTGCCATAAGATTCCAAGTCGTAATCTTTGTTATGCAACCCCGGAGAAATATAAACATACTTATTCCCCCATGGGTCTATAGGCGTCTTATCAAGATAGCCATCGCTGTTATATCCTTTTATGCCGGGGTCTGAAACGAGAACCTGAAAACCTTCGGAGGTTGTGGGGAACCGGCCGGTGTCAGTTTTGAACAGAGCTAACGTAGATTCAATATTACGTATATCGACCTTGGCTTTCGTCCTGCGAGCTTGTTCAGGCCTACCTAGTATCCTTGGCATCACTATAGTGGCTAAAATACCCAGAATCACGACTACTATCATAAGTTCAATTAAGGTAAATCCCCTAGGCGGCTTGTGGTGAGCAGCATGTAACATGTAGAAATTTTTATCTTCTCTCATTTTATAACACTCCGCTAAAGAACCTGATTTATTTCGAATATTGGAAGTAAAATGGCAAGCACTATAAAACCAACAAGGATACCCATAATAAGAAGTATCGCAGGCTCAAGCAACGAGGTAAGCGTTTTGGTTGTCATTTCGACCTCGCTGTCGTACATATCAGCAATATTCATAAGGCCAGTTTCTATGTCTCCACTGATTTGACCTGTGTCTATGATGTGAAACACAAGCGGCGGAAACAACCCAGTTTTTCTTATTGAATTTGCGATGGTGTCCCCTTTGCCAACCCAACCCTTTATAGGTTTCAGTGCCGCCGCGATAAAGCTATTTTTAATTATTCCTTTTGCAAGTTCCAGTGCGCTGAGTATCGGGATACCACTGATAAGAAGTACCCCCAATGTCCTTGTTAGACGTGCTATCTCCAACTTGAGAAGAAGTGTGCCGAAGAGCGGCAATTTTAATTTCCAGCGGTCGATAGATAATCTTCCCTCTTTGGTTTTTAGCCAAGCTCTAATTCCAAGAATAATTCCACAAACTACGACGGCGATTAAGACGAAATACGTTTTTATAAATGCACTCGTCGAGATAAGCAGTCTTGTAGACCAGGGAAGGACCTGATTTATTTCAAGAAAAATCTGAGTTATGCTAGGTACCACAAAAGACAAAAGAAATACTACAACTCCAACAGCGACCACGGTCATCATTAGCGGATAAGCAAGTGCTGATTTGACCTTATTTGTTAGATACACACGCTTCTCAATTATCTCCGCCAGTCGTTGGAGAACTTCTTCCAGTGTTCCGCTTGCTTCACCTGCAGCCACCATGTTAACAAACAAATTTGAAAACACATCCGGATACTTTCTAAGCGCATCTGCCAATGTACTGCCTTCATTGACGTCGTAGGAAACTTGTTGCATAATTTCAGCAAGTGGATTACTCCGATATATCCCAAATCGTAAAAGAGGGTATTGATAAGTCTCTTGTAACTGTTCGACTATTGCAAATAGGGCGGGCACAATTGGTAATCCGGCTCGCAACAGAGTTGATAACTGACGAGCAAGCATGCAGAGGTCTTTGGCACTGATTACTCTTGAGATATCTCTTTTATGTGTTCGCTTTTCTGCATCAATATAACTATATTTTTTATCTACTTGATGCGTTGAAACGGAACTATCTTTTACCAAATTATATTCCGCTACTGACACTTTCGGTTACTCCTATATTTGATTGAACACTATCCTGTGTAACTCTGCACACCTCTTCGAGAGTAGTTTCACCAGCCAAAGCTTTACTTAGACCGCTTTCTCGCAGCGTACTCATTCCTTTTTCAATAGCAACTTCTTTTATAATATGTGGACTACTACGTTTGATTATCAGTTCCTTAATATCATCATCGATGACCAGCAATTCAAAGATACCAGTCCTACCCAAATACCCGGTATTGAGGCAATTTTCACAGCCAAGTCCTTTATAGAATTGTGTTTTTGATGCTGATATTTTTTCATTATCTCCTAATAGAGAGGTTGCTTCCCCTTCTAAGGTGTAAGGACTCTTGCACTGAGGACAGATAAGTCGCAAAAGTCTCTGAGCCATAACAGCAATGACCGATGATGAAATCAAGTAGGGTTCAACACCCATATCGATTAGGCGGGTTATGGCTGAAGCGGAATCGTTTGTGTGTAAAGTGCTTAAGACCAGATGCCCTGTAAGGGAGGCTTGGATCGCAATTTCAGCGGTTTCAACATCTCGAATTTCTCCTATCATAATTCCGTCTGGGTCTTGCCTCAAAATGTGGCGCAAACAATTGGCAAAGGTCAGATTTATCTTCGATTTTATCTGCATTTGTCCAATACCGGGTAATTGATATTCAATTGGGTCTTCAACGGTAAGAATATTCCGCTCTTCACTGTTAAGTTCATTGATAGCACCATAGAGCGTTGTTGTCTTGCCGCTTCCCGTGGGGCCGGTGAGTAAAATTATACCGTGTGGTAATCCTATTAAATTCCTGAAGCGATTAAGTACAATCGGTGAGAATCCTATCTCATTCAGACCTAGTCTGCATTTATTCTTATCTAGCAGTCTCAACACTACTCGTTCACCGCCCAATGTTGGGATCACCGAGACTCGAATATCCACTAAGTTCTGTCCTATTTTAATCCGGCTTTGGCCATCTTGTGGTAATCTTCGTTCAGCAATATTAAGATTGGCCATAATCTTTAATCGTGACAAGAGTGCTGAAATCTGAAGTTGCGGTATTGTTAATACATTATGTAACACACCATCAATTCGAAAGCGTATCCGAGCTTCATTTTCATATGGCTCAATGTGAATATCGCTGGCCCGACTTTGCACAGCTTGGAAAAAAACTTTATTGACCAACTTTATAATAGGAGCCTTGTTGGCAATACTGAGTAAGTCTTCGGCCCGAGTCTGAATGGAACTGTTATAAACATCTTTATTGCTTGCTAAATCCTGACCACCGGTGTTTTCACTGCCAGCATCAATATTAGTACTTTGATAGTAACAGCGGCTTATAGCCTGTTCAATTTCAGAGGCAGAGCAGACAACTTGGCGGCACGGTTGGGCTAAGATGCTTAAAATCGCATCATATGCTTCTATGTTGAGCGGGTCGGCCAAGGCAATCGCGACCTGACCATTGCGCAAACGAAGAGGAATAGCACATTGTTTCTTAAGAAACTCGAGTGGCAATCTCCTTACTAGTTCGGGATCTAATTGCTCCGGCAATATGGTTTCCAAATGCTCATTCGCTATTTGTTCATCCTGTTTTGTACTCACCGGCCGGTCTCCTCTTGATAGCATACATTCGTTTAATAGTCAGGGCGCCGTGCTCCTTTTCTCAAGCTTTTTCAGTTCTGGTTCCATTTCTTTTTTCTTTTTTTCAGTTACCTGCTCCAAGTCCTCCTGACTACTAAGAACATATGGTGTTATGAATATGAGCAGATTCGTTTTCTGCAAATCGTCTTTTTCGTACCTGAACAGATCACCAAGTAAAGGAATGTCACCGATAAGAGGTATTTTCTTTTCAACGGTGGTCTTGTCATCGCGAATTAGTCCTCCAATGACAATGGTTGAGCCGGAGTTCATAGAAACAACGGTTTGCGCTTGTCTCTTAGCTGTTGTTGGAGTATCGGAAGTAGAAGTGCTCTCAACAAGCTTTGTGAATTCGCTGTTTATTTCAAGCCTGACTAAACCACCCTGACTGATATGCGGTACTATCTCCAGACTAATTCCTACATCTTTATATTCGTATGTTTTTATTACAGTTGGAGTGAGTAGATCGGAGGTTTCGGTAATTCTTGATTCGGTAACAAATGGCCTATTTTCACCCACAATTATACTGGCCTTGTGATGATTTGAAGTCATGATATGTGGCGTCGAAAGAATGTTAACGCCAGTCTGTTTCTCCAAAGCGGTTATCATTGAACCAATATTCGTAGTTGAGCCGCTTTTTTTCCATGTGCCGACACTTAGCCCCTCAAGGTCTCCACTGGCAAAATCCACTCGTGGACCGAAATTTGTTGCTGCGAAGAATCGAATACTGCCTGCTACAGCTTCATCGAGTGTTGCCCAGTCTATGCCTATTTCTCTTAAGCCCTCTTCACTGACCTCCATAATAAGCATCTCAACTAAAACCTGTTCACGCAGGATATCGAGCTTTTGTATAATATCAGCGATGACTTCATAGTCCTGCGATGAAGCTGTGATTATCAATGCATTCGTACCGTCATCAGGTGTAACCTGAACGTTTTGGGTAGCTTCTATAGTACCTGCTCTTTTTAAACTTATAAGAGCCGTACTGAGTGATTCAGCTACTTCCTTCGCTTGTGCGTTTTTAAGGTATACCACATGAAAATTGTTGGCTCTGCTGGGCCGTTGTACATCAAGCTGTTGAATAATTTTGGCAACATGATATATATTTGAAGATATATCCGTAATCAAGATCGAATTTGTCCTGGGATAAGTTGCCATATATGAACTTTTGGCCAAAAGAGGCCTAATAATCTGACTAACCTCTGTTGCATCAGCGTAACTCAACGGGATAATCTGAGTTACGAGAGAATCGCTTCTTGGAATTTCGGAAGGATTGCCACCAATGCGAACTTCTAAGTTCCGCTGGGCAGCCTCTGCTCTTGGGATTATTTTGACGACCCCTTCAGCTGGTACAGCGGCAAATCCCTTTACCTCCAAAATAGATTCTAAAACTTTATAGACCTCACCAAGTCGTATATTGGTCGGTGATATTACTGTTACGGTTCCTTTAACAGACTCGTCCACAACGAAATTGACCCCTGTAATATCGCTGATTGTCTTTAGTACGATTCGAATGTCGACCTGATCGAAGTTTACAGAGACAAGCTTATCAGCCATTGCTGGATTATCGAGAAGTACAGGCAGGTTTACTGGTGTTGATAAAGATGGTTGTGTTTTTTCTTTAACGTTGCCGCTGTTTACAGTTGACATTTCCCCTAGAGAAAGCATTTCTGTTTTAACGAATACTGGAGTTGTTTCTTCTAGAGCTGTTGTAACCGCTGGTTCATATTCTAAGAATCTGCGGTTATTCTTTACTGGTTTAAATTGTGAGGGTGCTGTCTCAATCCATGGTTTGTTTGTCCTGTCCGCGTTTATACTCATTTCACTTAGTCGTTTAGCGTTCTCTAAATCAACATCTTTAGCATGCAAATTCTCAGTTAGTCCTGCAACATACTCCTGCCAAGGATTATATCGTGATGATTGCGGATGAGATGGCATATTAGAATCCGACTTACAGCCTGGAACATTTATGCAAAATATCCACAATATGCAGATAAAACAAAATGAGCTTTTTAACATCTTTTGCCGGTTTATCATTAAATCCTTTAATAACAATTGTTTTGTCTGTTTACCCAAATAAATTTAACCTCTTAACTATTTAACGCAGGTCAAATGAAAATTTTTTGATTTTGTCATCTCGTAATATTTCGAGACTTATAGTTGCCTGTGAGCTTGCTTTCTTGAAAATCTGATGGGCTTTTTGTTTATTTGTCAATGTATGCCCATTTACTGCATGTATAATGTCACCATTCTTTAAGCCAAAATATTTTGCCTCCTCAACGTTCTCTAGATCTGTAACTCTTAAACCTTCTACTTGACTATCAACAATATAAGGCTCAATTACTGCTTTGTTTAGTAACGCCTCCACACAGCCGATTTCTGTTTTGGCTGTCTGTGGTATCGAATCAGTTTTTGTCGCATTATTAATTTCGTTAATAGTCCTGTACATAGGTGTTTTAGTCCTTTGACCTTTACCGCCAAGTTGAGCTATATTCATCCTTAATATTTGCTTTTTCCCATCGTTCACTAAAATTATTTTATCTGTTCCTATTTCTTCGATACGGGCACCATCAACTATTTGACCAATCTTATACAGATCAAAAATACCTGTCTTGCAATTCTTTATAATAGCTCTTGCTACTTCTGGGCTCCCGGATACGGTACCAAATAATTCCAATTTTAATTCATCAGAAATTACAGGCGTAAAAGACTCTTGTTCGTTTATGCCTGCAGTTTGGCTTGATATACCAAACGGATTTTTTTCTACAATTTCAGCATAATCTGCCGAGGACAAATCCTTCAGATTTTCTGTTTCATTCACACGCAATCCACTTTTAACCGGTGTCGAAGTAGAAGCCAGAGTATTTTTTATGCGCTCAGGTAAAAACACTGTTCTAAAAACTGTAAACAAGAGCACCAAGGCAAGTGTTAACTTGCTTGTAAAAAAAATCTTACTAACATACGGCTCATAGTTTTTCTTCATCAAAACATACCCTCTCCACTTTAAAGATTTATCGTCTTGCTACCCCCCATACTTAATCCGTAGCGTCATATAAGCCCTGCTTGTAAGTTCATGGCGGTTTTGGTGCTATGATGTAGCTATTTATAGGGCTAAGTAGGTACTTTAAAACGGTCTTGCCTGATAATAATCGCCTTGGTTGAAAATCCTCGTTTTATGTAAACACTACAGCCGTGAGAAGGTAACATGTATTAGCAAGGCCGTGAAACAAAATTGGTGCTAACAGCGACTTAGTACGGACAAACAACCAGCCAAGGATTAAACCAGGTAAAAATGTCAAAAGCGATGCAATCTGGCCCTGAATTATTACATGAGCAGTTGCAAAACAGGCGGCTGATAGTATTATGCTTAACCACACTCCATTGCCAAAGCTTTGAAAACTCGATGATCTATGTAGCCTATTTTGTTCCAGCTTTATTGTGTTTGCTAACCGTAAGATGTTACCTTGCACATAACCTCTAAAAAATACTTCTTCAGCCACAGCAACATACATAAACTGAAACAACAGCCAGGAGACCCAGTTCTGTTCCTCTAACAGCATAGGCCGCAGAGGTAGGTATAAGCCGCATGATTTCAGTAACCAAACACCAAAGAAAGTACTGGGGAGAACAATAACGCAGGTCCAACCAAGCACTGTAAGCGGATTCTTGATTTGTTTAAAGCTTAAACCAAATTCAGAAAAATTTCTTTTAAAAATTACTGTTGGGAAAATTGCTGCAGATAATAAAATAGCAGGAATTATAAACCAGTTATTTCCAACTAAATTGCTGCTGCTTAAAACTGCGACCGCAAAGATTGAAACAATCGTTACAAGCACAGTTTCCGCAAGTAGAAATATGTCGAGTTGCTTCAATCTAGTGCAAAAAAAACGAGCCGATTCTATAATCGGCAATAGATTAGAATTATCTGCCTGTCTAAAAAGGCGACTCATTATTTTCACATTATCTTTATGTTGTACTGCTAATTTTGCGATTTCTCTTATCCCTCCATCTAATTATCAACATAACTAAAGCTAAACCGATATATGGCAGTATGAATTCTGCTATACTGCCTTGATTATTATAAGAAATGGAACAGCCGCCACCGCCGCCACCACCGCCGCCACCGCCAAATATTCCACCACTGCTGCCACCGCCTAATATACTAC
>CAZDQP010000087.1:0-11848 GCA_964507485.1 uncultured Pirellulales bacterium
CATGTCACCAAACGCGGTTACTGTATGAGCCATTTCGCTAAATTCGTCCGACCGGAATATATCAGAGTAAGTGCAACAGCCAGCCCTACTTCTGGTGTTTATGTAACTGCGTACACAAACGACGACACTTTGGTTATTGTCGCTGTAAACCAGAACTCCTCTTCCAGGGAAGTGGCGTTTTCGCTCTCCGGCGGCAGCGTGGGAAGTTATACAAAGTATGAAACATCAAGCAGTAATAGTCTAAGTGATATGGGTTCTGTTGGCAGCACTAATACCTTGGCTGCGAATAGTATAAACACCTTCGTTGGCACTATTGGCAGTTGCACTCCCGGCGACCTCAACTGCAACGGCGAGGTGGACCTGATAGATTTTGCGATACTCGGCGAAGGATGGCTGACGACTTATGATATATACACGTTGGCTGATATCGCAGATTACTGGTTATTTGGAACCTGATGCTGAATTGCAAAAAGGTAATGAAGCGATTTTTGAAACCGGCGGCTATGATGAATGCAGCCGCCGGTTTTTTCAGTCGTTAAGGCCGCAGCCAAATTGCTCTGAAATGTTTTTTAGCGGGGTTTGTCAGGTGTTTATTCAGGCATTTTCCGTCTTTGCGCAATTCGCCCTTCATACATTCAGAGGCATCGGATATGTCGACGGCCAAACTGCCGTCATCGCTAAGCAACAGTAATTTAGCCGAATTTTTAAAAGTAATCAGAGCTTCAGGATTGAAATCAGAGTTGATGGATTTGACAATTTGGGGAGGTTCGTCTTTTTCACCCGACCAGCGGTATAAAACAAAATCGGCCGGCTCGTCATTGTGAGGGCCGGCAATAATAAAATAGGCCTTATGGAAAGATGAATACTCCATACTCCTTATGCCGAAACCTTTGAAGTCCCAGAGGATTGGGGCTGCGAATACCGGTGGCTTGCGGTCTTCAATTACCTGCTTTGGATTATTGAGAGCAACTACAATCGCATTGGAATCTGGGCGGGGATTTCTAAAACCAATGTAAATAGTATTTCCATCGGCGGAAGCGCAAAGCGCCTCGATGTTAATGCCGTTCTCCTTCGGCGCAAGATCTTTGAGCTTCTGTTTTGTAATGTCCATCGACTCAACCCGAGCAGACCGGTCCAACTCCAGGTGACTCACATTCTCATCTTTCAACAAACTCTGGAGCAGAGTTCGGCAGGGGCTGCCTACAGGGTCGATAGTGATGTTACATTTCTCTACATTGACTTTAATAGCAAAGAAGCGAAAGCGGTTCGGGCGCTTTTTCCCATCCTTGTTCCTGCCGTGTGAAGTTATCCAGTATATAGTATCATCAAGTAACGCAGCGCCCTCAATGTCGGCTTCGGGATATCCAGGTTTGACACCAAGAAAAGAAGTAAGGTCATAAGAGAAAACAGGCAGGGACAACTGATTGGTACTATAAACTCTCAGGGTATTATTCTCATCGTCGGCGACAACAAACATATCATCACCGACCGCTACCGCAGCAGAGGCATCACTCATTCCATAATAAGTAAGAATTTTCTGAGCCGAATCATCAGAAGGTAAAACGGTAAGGCCGGATAACAATATGAAAAATGCCACATTGGTTATAAGCTTCATAACAAAGGTCTTTCTCATTTACGCCGAATAAGCATCTTCAACATCAACTATATTGTCCCATAATACCATTTTTAGCTGCGTAAAAACAGCTTTCTCCGAACAAAACCGCCCTCACAGCACATCCCTGAGTGTATCAGCAGTGATTTTTCTTGAGTCGTCAGGCCATATTTGCTATAATAAATAAAATTCAGGGGAGCTACAAGGGGTGATGAGCAAACCTCCTTATTTCAGGGAAGGCAGTTCCTTTTACAGCTCAAGTCAGGAAGGTGTTATGCATAAAATGAAGGAAAGGCATTGCCGAAATTTTGTTTCTGCACTGCTGATAATCCTGTTGTCTGTCTCGTTTATCGGGTACACACAGGCGGCCTCAATAACGAAGCAACGGCTGCAAACAAGGATTACGTACAGCTGTGTAGATTTACCCATCGATACGGTGCTGATGGACCTTGCGGAGCAGGCAAAGATAGATATCGTTAAAAGCCCGAGAGTTACGGGTAATGTTACAGTTAAAGTAACTGATGTGCCGCTGGGCGAGGCGCTGAGCAATATTCTCGCAGCGTATGATTACACATATATAACAACAGAAAATATGGTCAGGGTGTTTCCGCTTTCGGAAATCGTAACTGAAGGCGAGCAATATGTAACAAGGATATACCGGATTACCTATGCGGATGCAGAGGAAGTTGCAAAGACGCTGGAAGATTTCGTGTCCAAAAGAGGGAAAGTAGCGTTTAATAAAGGGACCGGGCATATAATAGTTACGGACACCGAGAGGCAAATCAAAGGCATCGATAAATTCATCGAGCAGATAGACCACATAACACCTCAGGTGCTGGTCGAAGTTAGGATTTATGATATAAGCAGCAAAGAGGGTTTTGAATTAAGCCCAAAGTGGCATGCAGGGCGCAACGCTCCCTACACGGCGGACACATACATCATACCCAACGAAGTAACCACAACAGAAATAGGACGTGTTGACTCGTGGCAGCAGCAAACTACCCATGTAGTCGGAATCGAGCAAGATGATGACAGCGACTACACCGAGACGCTTAACGAACACTCGTGGACCGACGCGGCGACCGAGACAGAATCCACTTACATAGATCCTCCGGTGATATACAACAATGTCCGCAGAAAACCGTTTGCAGGCGGCAAGTTCGACCGTATAACAGGAGGGACTTTGAGCTTTAGTCTCCTCAATGATTCGGTTGATATAGATTTGATGCTGAGCGTTCTTCACCAGCAGGTTGAGGCAAAACTTCTCGCGAACCCGAGAGTTCTGGTGCTCGATAACGAGACGGCGAATTTCGAGATTATTCGTGAAGTACCATACAGGGAGCTCCGGCAGGTAGCGAGGGAAGACCCAATAACCTATACGGAATTTAAGAACGTCGGCGTTAACCTCCAGGTCACGCCACATATCGCAAAAGACGGCATGATAAAACTGCACATCGTGCCTGAATTCGGAGCGCTGGTGAGCCAGGACGCGAGCGGGACACCAACAGTTGACACCCGCAGAGCCAATACGACGGCGATGGTAAGAGACGGACAGACCATTGTCATAGGCGGACTCCGAAAGAAAGAAAGCACAAAAGACGTCTCGAAGGTACCGGTGCTTGGGGATATGCCGATTTTCGGGGGCTTATTCCAGTCTGAAACTGAATCAAAGATAACCCGCGAACTGGTAGTGTTTATAACACCGCAAATTGTTACGGAACCTTTTCTTACGGAGACCGAGCAAAAGCAATTCGAAGCAACAAAATTCAACGGCCCGAAAATGACAAGAACCCGACTCGAAGACGACAACAAGGATGAATTAACAGAACTTGCAGAACTAATCGACGTGCTGCAGGAAAAAGAATAGCGGCAAAATTCAGCCGCTGACATTACAGGAACCGGTTACAAACCTCTTATCCCCACCATCTCACCCGGAATTACTTTTAAGCCCTGCGGAATCGGTACCATAATGGGGTGTCCCCACTGCGGTACGTTCGGAATCTCCCACAGGCACTCGGGCATTCTTTCCAGGGTCGCTCCGATGTATGTGACCTGCGACCTTGCAATCTGAGCCGGCTCGACATTTTTGATAAGCTGGACAGGCATACCTTCCCGTATCCGGCTTAACTGCTGCCGGTTGGCATAGGCGATTATTTCTCTGGGCTCTGTTTCTGCTATAGTAAGTATCGTCTCGCCAGCCAAAACAACCTCGCCGGCCCTGCGGACGACAAGCTCGCCCGGTCTTCGCAAGGCAACATCACGAGGCCTGCCAAGGACCTGGATGACCATACCATCAATGGGAGACTTTAAGACCAAAGCTTCGGTTTTTGCCAGCAACACACCTATTTGCTTCTCCTGAACATTAATAGCTCTGCGTATAACATCAAGAGCAGTGTCCAGAGGAGGCAGCTGGAGTTGGTGTTGTTCAAAATCATCGCGGCGTTGCCGGGCCTGTTTCAAATCATTCTCAGCCTGTACGAGTAAGCGTTCATTTTCTTCAATCTTCTTTGCCAGCGCACTGTACTCGACCCTCATTCTTTTTCGCTCATAATGCGGGACATCATTCTGGTCTGCAAGAGTGCGAGTTACGACAATCCGACTACTCAACTGGATGTCTTCCAACATTATTCGGTCGGTCTCGAGAAGCGTTTTAAGCTCGAGAACACGAAGTCTGGCGTTTTCCACATCGATAGCGAATCGTCTCTGAGCTTCAATCCTGTCAGTTTTCAGGTTAGCCGCTTCGGCAAGAAGCCGCTGTTCGGTATCAACCAGCTCTGCTTGAAGGTATTGAACCTGAGCGGAGGCAGCGGCTAATTCGGCATCCAAATGTTCGTCGTCGAGCAGAGTATCAATTACAGCAACAACGTCACCAGCTTTGACCTGCTGAAACAATTCAAGAGGAACGACCTTTAAGCGCCCTGTACAAGTTGAGGAAACCTGGCGAACCTGACCCTGGGCCATTCCCAGGATTTCAAAACGCTGCGAGCGGCGATGAAATAACATAGCTACACCAGTGACAGCCACCAGCCATATCAGGACAGGTAAAATATGCGGACGCACACGGGCAAGTGAATAACTTATTCTCTTCATAGGCCGATTAAATCTCCAGTAACTGCTCCTGCATTGTCAGGCTGATATTCGAAATACCTTCGATTTTTTCCAGCTCGGACAACATCTGCTCATTTTTCGCAGCGTTTCGCACCATCAACTGGTAAGCATATTCGACTTCGGAACCACCAAGACCTCTGTCCTGGGCGGATATAAGAGTAAAGTTGCCGCAGAAACGTTTAAGCACACCTGGAATCGGGTGCTTTGGTCCAATATGGGCCGGCAGGCTAAACCGCAGAAAGCCATTATGAGGCATATGCGTGCCGAAACTTGTAAAGTACAGGTACAGGGCAATCAAACTCAGAATAACTGTACCCATTACGGCGATGGTATACCGCTGGGAACCAGCTGCCATACCAACCACAAGCGAACAAAAGATAAACACAATATCACGGGTATCTTTAACCACGTTTCTGAAACGTATAAGGGCCAGAGCACCCATCAATCCAAAGGCGCGAATAATATTGTCGCCGATGACAGCCATAACCATAGCTACAACAACTGTCACCAATATCAGCGACTGCACATAGGTTTTCGAATAAGACAGCCCGCTGTGTGTGAAGTAATAAACCCAGGCTATAACCTGCCCCAGAACAAACGCCAATAATAAAGACAGAAGCACATTTTCCGGGGTAAACCACCCCCCTGCCATCTGGCCGCCCTCTAAAATTTCCCAAATCTGTTTTACACCCACAATTAATACTCCAATACCGGCGCTTCTGTTGCGCAAAATCCCAACGAGCAGGCTTTTTTCATCGAGGTTACATACTTCGACATAGACCTGTGCTGCAGATTAAAATATCGCGTCATTCGTCCCAACCATGCCGGATAACGTCCAGTAAACTTAATTTCCAAAATCACACCTCCCAGGGTTACAGGATTACGCTGCCAACCCTGGCTGTTAAGCAACACCTCAGGGCTGTCACTAACCTTATAGACAAGCTGCCGGTCAAAGGTTACCCGAACCCGATTTTCCGCTTCGCCTTCATACGCCTGCCGCATGTAGCGAATCAGCACTTTGGGCTTAGCATTAATACTTTTCATATATAATTGGAACTGCTTAAGAGCATCCACCTCGGTTTCATAGTTTTTCACAGGCGGAACATATTGCCCTGCAAGTAAAGCTGCTACATCGTGATGCATAATTCTGGCACGGCTTTTAATAATAACAGTGTTTGCCCTGCGCTTAATTTCGAAAAACCGAGGATAATCAAGCTCATCGGTGTAGCTGCGGACGCGAAGCTTAAACCTCTTTACAAGACCTCTTAAGCTTTCCCGGCACAATTGTAAATTATCGGAGTCCAGATAAAGACTAACAATAGGATAGGCGTGGTTCGGCTGCGACCTGCAGTAACGGTCCAATTGCACGTACGGTTCAATAAACCGTACAATCGCCGCCGCCTTGGATTCGCTGATAACATACTTCATCTCATAGCGGCACCAAAGGGTACGGTCAGACCCCCTATCTGTCGGAATACTCTTCATCGCCACAGACCCCTATATATACTTAATTATAGCCATTTGCGAAATTTTTGTCAAGGGCAATAACATCCCACATCCTTTAGGACCTATAACATCTACAATGCCGCCTGCCTAAGCACAGAATGAACTAAGAACTTATCATCTCGTAAATAGCCCTGCTGCTAATCCTCCGGCGTCCAATATGAATATAAAACACTACAAGCCCACAAAAGATACAACCCGCCCAGGCCGCAGGAAAGAATTTGACATTGCCGAATAAGAGATTAAAATCAATTCAGATTCTCCAATACAACACATTATTAAAGTGCTGTTTAAGCTCAGTTTACGCAAATGACGACACGGCCATTAAAGAAATTTCAAGCCCTGCTCGGCCGACAGCAGTCAGGCCTGGTTATTGTGATTTTGCTGCTTATTATAATCCTGACCGCCCTTGCGGGTTCACATAAAGACAGGAGAACAGGCAAAACCATCAATAACTTTTTCAACTCATATACGCTGATGCAGACCGCCACGGATGCCAGTTTCTTCGCAATTATGGCGGTCGGCGCAACTATGGTAATCATTGCCGGAGGAATTGATTTGAGCGTCGGCTCAACTTACGCTTTCTGCGGGGTGCTGACGGCTTTAATGCTCAGGCATTTCAACCTCGACTCGGTATCTGCAGTGATATTGGGGATTCTCGCATCCGTCGGGCTCGGTACAATCTGCGGAATTCTTAACGGGCTGATGGTTGTAGGGCTTGAGGTGCATCCGTTTATTATTACCCTGGGTACTATGTGGATATTCAGAGGGATAGCGTTCGTCATAAGCAACGCCGAAAGCATCCTTGTGCCGAGTTCTCTAACAGCATTTGCCAAGGCCAATCTCGGCTTAAACCCGGCTCTTTATCCGGTTGCGATGCTGATAATGATAGGTGTTACCGCCATGGGCGCCTTTTATCTCGCCAAAACCGTTATGGGCAGACACGTTTACGCCGTCGGCGGCAATGCCGAGGCGAGCAGATACGCAGGTCTGCACGTCAAAAGAATAACGATCTCGGTATTCGCAATATCAGGCCTCGCTGCAGGGATTGCCGCCTTTCTCGGAAGTGCATACTACGGCTCTGCCTGCTGCGGCGACGCAACGGGCTACGAGCTTTATGTAATCGCATCCGCGGTGGTCGGCGGAGCGAGTCTTTCGGGCGGCAGAGGAAACGCCGTCAGCGCGACACTCGGCGCGATTCTGATTATTCTCATCAGACAGTCAATCCGCACCCTTCACTTTGACCAGAACTACGAATGGATTATAATCGGTGCGGCCACTATTGTTGCAGTTGTTCTTGACAAGTTAAATGCCCGGCTTACCCTAAAGAGGGCAATGAAATAAAAATAGTTAATTTTTTGGAGGTCTTATGATGAAGAAGTTACTTATTCTCGGAGCATTTTTGGTCATAACCCTAGCTCTAATCAGCAGTATTGCAATGGCCGAGCCGAATACACCGGCCGCCGAACAGCAAAAAAAATCATTCATAATCACTATGATTGCCAAAAGCTCCACCAACCCGGTCTTTCTTTCAGGCCGTAAAGGAGCTGAGGACAAGGCAAAAGAGCTCAGCAAAAAATACGGCATAGATATAAAAATCGACTGGCGCACCCCGCCTGTTGAGGATGGCCAGGTACAGGCCCAGCGAATCGCACAGGCCGTCAACGAGGGCACCGATGTAATATTGCTCTCCAGCAGCGATGCGAGCAAAGTTACCGGTGCAGTCAATGATGCTGTCGCCCGCGGCGTGCCGGTCTTCGCTTTTGACAGCGATGCGCCGGATTCGAAGCGGTTCGCATTCTACGGCGTCGATGACATCGAAACAGGCCAGATGGTAATGAAAAATCTTGCAGAGCTTGTCAAAGGAAAAGCCAATGTGGCAATTATGGCGGGCAACCAGAATGCGCCGAACCTGCAAAAACGTGTCCAGGGTGCAAAAATGGAGGCGAAAAAACACCCGGACATAAAAATCGTCGGAACATTTTATCACGCAGAAACCCCGCAGGATGCCGCCGCAGAGGTCCTCAGGGTCTTGAACGCCTATCCGGAAATAGACGCCTTCGCAATGATTGGCGGCTGGCCGCTGTTCACGACTACACTGCTTACCGACCTCGACCCGAACGAAGTGACCGTTGTTTCCGTCGATGCGCTGCCGGCCCAGTTGCCGTACGTTGAAAAAGGCGTCGTCCCGGTTCTGCTGGCCCAGTCCACCTATCTCTGGGGCTCCGTTTCCGTCGAATTAATAATCGATAAGATTTACCTGCATAAGGAAATTCCGGTGATGAACAAGATGGAGCTTGTCAAGGTAACAAAGGAAACTCTGCCGCAGTGGGCACAGCAGCTCAAGAACTGGGGATTTACCGATGTCCCTGAAAGGTATCTGAAAGAGCAAAAATAACTTTGCAGCAAGGCCCTTATCTACAATTTAAAAATATAACAAAGCGTTTTCCGGGCGTAATTGCGGTTGATAATGTGTCGATAGAAATACCGAAGGGTTCCTGTCACGCGCTTGTCGGCGAAAACGGTGCAGGCAAAAGCACGCTCGGAAAAATCCTCGCAGGCATTCATCAGCAGGACGGCGGAAAAATCCTAATTGACGGCAAAGAAAAAAGGTTCGACCACCCCGCGGCGGCCTTCAAAGCCGGCATCGGAATGGTTCATCAGGAGCTTGAATTCTGCGAGAACCTCTCTGTCGCGGAGAACCTTTGCCTTTCAGGCCTGCCGGCAAGGGCCTGTATAGTCAATAAAAAACGGCTCTACGGAAATGGCCGCCGGATGCTCAAAGTAATCGGAGCCGAACACATTGACGTCTCAAAACAGCTCGGCCTGCTTACTATCGCCAATCAGCAGCTCGTCCAGATTGCCGAAGCTGTCGGAAGAAATGCCGAAATCCTGATTTTCGACGAGCCGACAAGCTCGCTCTCCCGCTCGGAAACGGAAAATCTTTTCCATCTCATCGACGAGCTAAAGAGAAAATCAATCACCTGCATATATATTTCACATCGGCTAAGCGAGGTCTTCCATCTTTGTGACAGCGTAACAGTTCTGCGCGATGGGAAAGTCATCGGCACAAAAAACACAAACGATATAACGGAAGACAAACTTATCGAGATGATGATAGGCAGAAGCTTCGAGGCCTATTTCCCACAGCATGTAAAAAGCGAAAAAGGCCCCGAGCTTCTGCGGGTAGAGAACCTATCGAGCCCGGGCAAATTCGAAAACATCTCCTTCCCGCTGTGCGCCGGCGAAATCCTCGGCCTCGCGGGCCTTGTCGGGGCGGGCAGGACCGAGCTCGCCGAGGCAATCTTCGGCCTCGACAAAAAAGCACAGGGAAAAATCTATATCCGGGGCAAACAGGTGGATGTCTCAAACCCTCGAAAAGCATTCAGCCACGGCATCGCCCTCGTCCCCGAGGACAGAAAACGCCACGGCCTTGTGCTTTCGATGAACGTTGCGGAAAATATCTGCCTTTCAGTCCTGAAAAAAATCTCGAATCTTTTTCGCGCGATAAAAAAGAAAAAGCTGCTCGACCTTGTTGACAGGTATTTCAACCTCCTGAGAATCAAGGCGGCATCGCCCTGGGGCGCCACACTTAACCTCTCCGGCGGAAACCAGCAGAAACTTGTCCTCGCTAAATCTCTCGCCACCGACTGCAATATCCTTATGGTCGATGAGCCTACCAGAGGCATCGATGTCGGCGCAAAGGCCGAGATACACAGCTTGATAGATGAGCTGGCCGGCAAAGGAAATGCAATTCTGCTAATTTCAAGCGAGCTGCCGGAGCTTATTAATCTGGCGACCAATATCCTTGTCTTCAGAGAAGGCAGAACCACCGGCTTTCTCACCAGAGACCAGGTCAGCCAGGAAACCGTCCTCCGACTTATGGCCGGAATCCAAAACTAAATCCTCACCAATATAACAATTGTCATTGCAAGCGAATCGCGGCAATCTCTATTTCGTTTAGCCCCGTCATCTTGATGACGGGGTTTGGTTAGCCCCGTTGCTTGCGACGGGGGTTTGCTTGTGCTGCCTACTGCTCGGGTACTGTTTTATTTACCGTAGGTTTCTCATTGCGGCTTACGGAAACAAAAGCAAAAAATACTTGCCCAAACCCAAAATTCTCTAATTCGGCAATCTATCTCACCTCTACTCTCCAGCCAAAGCCAACGAGGAGCAGTATTACCACAACGATGACGCTCCAAAGCCATATTGGGCCAAACATTCTTGTGGTTTGCCTATAGGCTTTATATTGCTCACGAAATCTCACACACATATCGTTTCTCTCTTCAAGAATCGTTCCTGCAAAGCATATGACAAAAACGGCCGGAACCATCAGTAGACCATCCGGATTTCTCATCGCCAGCGGCAATCCCAGTATGACCCACATAGTTCCCGTATAGATCGGGTGCCTGAAATACCGATAAAAGCCCGATGTTAACAAACCTTCCTCGGTATCTTGGTAACCAATGACTAATTTTCGTTGTTTGAATGTGGCAATGGCTAGGAAAGCACCAGCGCAGATTAACAGTAATCCAATAACAGGGAATCCAATACTAACACTTCTGTATCCCAGCCAGGCAGGCCGGGCATTCCAGCCTCCGGCAGGTGGCAGACCCACAATTAGGTAACATAGGATATGGCACACTGTCACAATTGCGATATTGAAAATTCTGTTTTCGAGAAGTCTTCCATATCGGCTATGGTATCTATACGAATAAAGATTAACACAGTTTGATGCTCCTAACGCACCAAGTAGAATAAATCGAATTATCCACATTTGCTCCACCTGACAAACAATTACTCTTGTCCTTTGAATTGCTTTATAATTTTACTCGCAAAATTAAAACAAAAGACTATCGCCGTTACCAAACAAATTTTACTCTCAAGTCCCTTCAACTTTCAACGAATTATTTTTTGCTGTTGTGTCCTCCTGTTCGGTCATTGTTCCTAATTTACTTCGGGGCTGCGCCCCTGCGTAATACTAACGTTTCTCATTGCAGCCTCTCGAAGCGCAGCGAAGATCCTCGATTGCTGCTCACTTGTTTCTCTATCGGGGACCCAGTAAAGCAACTATGGCCTATCGGCCGAATTACGCAATCAATCTGCTTCTAAAAAATCTCCGCGTTCTTAGCATGCTCTGCGGCAATAACTACCGCTGTTGAAAACTGAAGACTAATGTCTTTTCCGGCGAACAAGAGCCAACCAGCCTAATCCAAGCAGCAAAACCGTCCCCGGTTCAGGAACCAGTATAAGTTTAGCATTACTATAAAAATAAAAATCGTTGTCAAGTATATCGTCATTAGCCAAAACCCCGGTGATATGACCGCTACCACTATACTCTCCAGCGCTGACAGGGATACTATCTATTTGAAAATTTGAACCATATATGGTAAGGGTACTGTTATTACGAAAAGCCATAGAAATGCTGATTGTCCCACCCAAAAGAGCGAACTGCCCCTGGTCCCAACCTTGTAAACGACCGACTACATGCCCACCTGTCATAGTAGCTTTGCTGTAATTACGAACACCAAAGTAACCATCCGCTATTAAGCCATCTGTTAGAGTAAGTTCGCTATTATCCAAACCTTCAAAAAGCCAATTAAGAGTACCGCCTAATACTGATAC
>CAZDQP010000088.1:0-11772 GCA_964507485.1 uncultured Pirellulales bacterium
ATCAACTCCATTATCGCTGCAAAGGTCGACCTGTACCTCACCGGCGAATTGAAACACCACCAAGCTTTAGCAGCACAGCAAGCTAACCTCACCTGCATTTGCCTCAGCCATACTGTTTCAGAACGATTCGCACTAAAAAAATTCGCAAAACAGCTCCAAAATCAAATCGGACAAATAAACATTAAGATAAGCAAAGAAGATGCAGACCCGTTTTATTGGAAAATACTATGACACAGGAACAGGAACAACAACCGAAAACCCAAGTGGATATTGAAGAGCAAACTGACCTACCGCAGCCGGACTCGAATTTCGAGCCGACAGTTGAATCGGTCGTAGAGGCAATTCTCTTTGCAAGCGATGAGCCGCTAAGAGAAGCCAGGTTGGCCGACATCGTTGAGACAAGCGCCTCACAAATCCGCCAGCACATTGAAAGCCTCAATAACAAATACCAGTCCAACAATAATGCATTCAAAATTGAGCAAATCGCCGGCGGCTACCAAATGATGACTCTAAGTCCCTACAACCATTGGCTGAAAAAATTACTCCGCGTACGGGACTGCGGCAAGCTAAGCCCCGCAGCCCTGGAAACCCTCGCAATAATCGCATACAAGCAGCCGATTATCCGTGCTGACGTCGAAACCATCAGGGGTGTCTCTGTCGGTGAGATAATCAGGACCCTTATGTACAAAGGACTGGTTAAAATTATAGGTCGGGCGGAAGTCGTAGGCAGACCCCTGCTGTACGGCACAACCAAAAAGTTCCTCGAAGTCTTCGGCCTAAATTCGCTAAAAGACCTGCCAAAAATCGAAGAACTAAAAAAACCTCCTACTTAGAAAATTAACATTTTCAACGTCTGCAGTAGGTATATTCACGCTAATTGCCTTTTGTCTTTACAAATCCGTCCGCGATTGTTAGAATCGGCGGCTGAATCGAACCAGGAAGCTAACTACTGCGTAACAATTAAAAATGGCTGGCAAAATAATAATCAATGCCGAACGCTGTAAGGGCTGTGGCCTCTGTGTAACGGTATGCCCGAAAGGCGGCATTGTAATCTCAAAACAATCCAATAAAAGCGGTTACTTCCCCGCACAGGTAAAAAACACCGACTGCACAGGTTGTGCCGCTTGCGCAATTATCTGTCCCGAAGCCGCAATTGAGGTATATCGCAACAGGATTACAGTTGCTGCTGGGCCCGACAAAAAAAATAAGCCGACTTTAGTTAAGGAAAAAGCGTGAGTGAAAGGATTCTAATGTGTGGCAATGAAGCCCTCGCAGAAGCGGCTATCATTGCCGGCCTTGACGCGTATTTCGGCTACCCCATTACGCCGCAAAACGAAATCCCAGCCTATATGTCAAAACGAATGCCGGAGGAAGGCAGAGTATTCCTCCAGAGCGAAAGCGAGCTGGCGGCAATAAATATGGTCTTCGGCGCCTCCGCCACCGGTAAAAGAGTTATGACAACATCTTCCAGTCCCGGCATTAGTCTTATGCAGGAAGGAATTAGCTATCTTGCCGGCGCAGAACTGCCGGCGGTAGTTGTCAACGTAATGCGCGGCGGGCCCGGCCTTGGTAATATCGCCCCCTCGCAAGGCGACTACTTCCAGGCAACACGCGGCGGCGGACACGGCGACTATCGAACCATCGTACTGGCGCCGTCGAGTGTTCAGGAGCTTGTCGATTGTATGCCGCTGGCATTCGACCTCGCCGACCAGTACCGGATGACCGTTATTGTCCTCGCTGACGGTATCCTTGGGCAGATGATGGAACCGGTTGTATTTAACAAAAAGCCTCGCCGCGAGCTGCCGCCAAAGGATTGGGCCCTAACCGGCGCAGGCAATAGAAAGCAAAACATAGTCAGGTCCCTGTGGTTAAAGGAAGGGATGGTCGAGCAGCATAACTATGACCTGCAGACCAAATACAAAGAAGTGGAAAAGAACGAAACCCTCTGCGAAAAATACGAAGTTGACGATGCAGAAATAGTAGTAGTTGCGTATGGCGTTGCTGCCAGAATAGTGCGAGGTGCTGTCAATAAAGCAAGACAGGAAGGAATTAAGGCCGGTTGGATACGCCCGATTACTCTATGGCCGTTCCCGATGGAGCAAATCCGCAGGGCCGCCGAGGACTTTAAAATCTTCCTGACTGTAGAGATGAGTTGCGGCCAGATGGTCGAAGACGTGAAACTCGCCATAGCCGGCAGAGCACCTGTACTATTCTTCGGACGACCCGGCGGCGGCGTGCCTGAAGTTGATGAAGTTTTGGAAAAAATAGGACAGCTGTCTATCCCTGCGAAAAAATAACAAGTATGGAAACAGTATTTAAACGAACTCCTGTTCTAAAAGACTGCCCGACGCACTACTGCCCCGGCTGCGGGCACGGAATAGCACACCGCCTGATAGCAGAGACAATCGACGAGCTAGGCATACGCGGCCGGACTATCGGCATAGCGCCGGTAGGATGTTCAGTATTGGCATATGATTACCTCGATGTGGATATGATCGAGGTAGCACACGGCAGGGCCCCCGCCGTGGCGACGGGAATGAAAAGAACAAACCCGGACAAGATAATTTTTTCATATCAGGGCGACGGCGACCTGGCAGCCATCGGAACCGCCGAAATAATTCACGCCGCACACAGGGGCGAGCAGATTACCGTGATTTTCATCAACAACGCCGTCTTCGGAATGACCGGCGGTCAAATGGCTCCGACCACCCTCCTCGGACAGGTAACAACAACAACGCCGCTGGGTAGAAACGCTGACCATCAGGGCTACCCGCTGCAGGTCTCCGAGCTTTTAGTAATGTTGCCGGGTGCAATCTATATCGAGCGATGTTCACTGCACAAGCCGAACCTGATTCGCAACGCAAAAAAAGCGGTCAAACACGCCTTCCAGTTACAGGCGGATGGCGCCAGAGGGCTTTCTATGGTTGAGCTGCTCTCACCTTGTCCGACCGCTTGGCGAATGACACCGGCTAAGGCAATCGAGTGGATGGAAAACGAAATGACAAAAGTCTTCCCCTTGGGACGTTTGAAGGGCTGAATGTGGCACAGAACAGCTTTCTCGAAAAAGTAATAATTGCCGGCTTTGGCGGCCAAGGTATTATATTGGCTGGTAAACTTCTTGCCCAAACCGCGATGAATGCAGGCAAGGAAGTGACTTTCATACCATCGTACGGCGCTGAAATGCGCGGCGGAACTGCCAACAGTATGGTTGTAATAGCAGATGATCCTGTCGCATCGCCGCTGGTCAGCAATCCTGATTCGCTCATTGTAATGAACAAGGCCTCGCTGATTAAATTCGCACGGCGTGTTAACAACAACGGTCTCTTGATAATGAACAGCTCTCTGATTGACTGCAAGGCCGATGTGGACGAGTCTATCGAAATATTGTTGGTTCCCGCAGACGACATAGCCGTTGAACTGGGTAGCCGGAAAAGTGCGAATATGGTGGCACTTGGTGCATATCTTCAGAGTAGGAATTTATTCAGCATCGAGGCTGCCGCAAAATCTCTGCCTGATATATTAGCTAAGAGATACCACAAAACACTGCCGGTAAATATCAAAGCTCTCGAGAGAGGGGCCGAATTCGCTGAAACAGAAAAAAACAAAAAGTAAAAAGCAAATATGCAAACAGCTATTTCCAACAGAATTTTCTTAAAACGAAAAAGCCGTTTCACTTTGCGTATGGCACCTATGATAGATATGATTTTTTTACTGCTGATATTCTTCCTTGTCGCAGCAAAGTTTAGACCGCAGGAAGATTTCCTGCCCTTCCAGTTACCTGCTGTACACTCTCAGTACCACGCTGTAGGGAAACCTGAGCCTTTGACAATGCTTATTTCTGCAACGAACTCTGGCTGTCTGGTCCAGATAAGCCGGCTGCACACCGTCCGGATAGAAAATGAAAACATTGAAACGGATTTGGCTGTTTTGATGGAAAAAATAGAAGACTGCCTCCTTGCACAAAAAAGACTCGCCGCAGACCCCATAGAAATCATTTGTGATGCAGACGTAAAGTGGCAGCACCTGGCAAAAATATATAATCTGCTTTATGGGGCCGGACTGACTGATATCACTTTCCAGACTACGGAGTAAGCCCCGTGGGTACTCCAGATAAACATATTTATAAGATCGTAACCGTTCTCTGCTTTCTGCTTTTACATCTGACAGGGTTATTTTTCTGCACAGGCACAGTCTCCGCCGACACGCTTCCGACCGAAGAAGTCATCAACCGCCTGGCCGAAAACTCAAAGCTTGCCGCCGATGCATTTATGCAGCAAAGTTTTAAGCTGCGTATGCAGTACGAATACAACGGCAGATTTTTAACCGGCGACAGTAAAGAAAATCTGCACAAGCTCGCAAAAAACACCAGCGATAAACTGCAGACAATCATAGAAAAACAACAAACACTAAAACAGCAAATCGAAGGCTACCAGGGTGACGATTGGGACCAGAGATATGGCTCGACAGGCTTGTGGCGAAAACTGTCTGCCGATAATTACATCACAAAATTAAACAAATACGAAATCGATTATTATCTTGCGCTCACATCCGAACAGCCGCAAAAAAACGAAATATTGCATAAGATACTTGCCCGATTGAACTCCTCGTTTCCAGACACACTGTCGAATACTGTAAAACTATTAAAGATTAAAACCTTGATATTACTCGCCGAAACAGAATCTGACTACATAACCCAGGCGAAATACGCCCTATATTCGCCTGACATTATCCACCCTGATACACATTATGAATTCGATATCAGCAAACAAATACAAAAAATTAAATTCAGTGACAAAATCGACCCTGACGAAGTAAACAAACTGACCGATTATTTCTTTAAAACCGATTGTGCCGATGATTCTGAATTGGTTTTATCTCTGGCAATCCTGCAGATAAAGTCAAACCAGCTCGAAGCGTTTGAAAAAACGGCCTCTCTTTGGCCGCAAACAGAAAATGTCATCGGCTCACTCATCCTTGAAGATCTAACTAACAGTATCTCCCAAGAACACACAACTGAAAGGGCCCTGGAGCAGATTAGCGTTTTTGAAGCTGAACTTGCGGCACAGTTTATATGGAAAAACGAAACTGAAAACTATCAAAAGCTGCTGAATCATCTTTCGAGCATAGAGAAATTCCAGACACCTTTGATACTTTATGTTACAGCGACAAAAATGGCCGAATCATCACCATCTGAAGTGGTCCATCTTTTAGTAAAGGCAAGCGAACTCCGGCAGCGGCAAAAAAACAGCAAATTGAACATCGATTCCTGCAAAATCGCCGAACAGGCTGCACAACTCGCATATAATCTGTTCATTACAGACCCGTCGAACTGCCCGCTCGCCATCGAAACCTTTGAGAAATACTGCGCAATAGCCGGAGAAAAAATCGATGAAGAGCTGGAATACCTCTATACCGTTATCCTGAACACTTGCAGCCGTAACACCAAAGCCAAAGAAATATTGGAAAAAATAGCCGGCCGGCCCGCCGGAAAATGGCGCAACAGGGCAAGATTAGACCTCATATTACAGTCAATGCAAAAAGCACAGAACAGCACCAGGCAGTGGCAAAGTGAACCACTCGAAAAATTAGGGGACTTTATTTTAAGCTGCAACGGCAGCGATGAAAACAGTAACAAACTACGAAGGGAGGCAATAAACATATACTGTCAGACGGCTCTCGAATCAGGTGACAACTCTCCAGCAGAAAAAATGTTGGAAATCTTAGCTAAGACTAAAACTACTGCCGGTATAAACCTCGATTTATTAAACGCACAGGTGCTCCAGCGGTTAGGAAAATTGGATGAATCGGCCCATTATATGCTTTTGGCTGTCCAGAATGATAGCGGTTCGCTTGCCGGCGCAGTTAAGCAGCTTTTGGCCGAAATCATCGATAACTTCGAAGAGTTCTCAACAGAACCCTCTAATCCTTACTCCATCAGGATGATAGAGAACTGTAAAGAATTAGCTCAGTTTTGCTATTCAAGCCTCAAAGACAGACAATCCGCTCTGTTCTTGGCGGAAATATCCGTCTTAGCCGCAAATAAAAACAAAGAAAAATTATTAGAAGCCGATAAGTTTCTTAATAATCTCGCCGCAGATGACGACGACGTTGATTTGCTCCGTTGCAGGGCCAGACTATTCAGTGAACAGGCCGAATTCGAAAAGGCCGCCCCATTATGGGCAGCAATCGCAAAAATGCAAAAAAATAATTCTCCACAAACTAATCAACAGAGTTGGAAATGGTGGAGGGCAAAATTCTATGAGCTTTACTGCTGGTCTAAATACCCGCAAACAGAAAAAAAAGACGTACTGCATACCATTGAAGTTCTCGAAAACAGCTTCACGGACATCCCTCCGATATGGGCCAAAAAATTGAACTCTCTTAAGCGCCTCTGCCGAAGTAACTTTAGCGAAGGCAAATAACTTGCCTAAATAGCCGCTAAAAACTACAATATAAAAAGTGAAAAACTTATTTCGAGATTAGGAAACAATAATGACCAAGCAATCAAATAGCAAAAAACCCAGGGCAATCTGCAGCTTCTGTGGACGGTCATCGAGCCAGACCGAGGCGTTCATAGAAGGCCCGAACAATGTCTTCATCTGCCCGGAATGTGTAGATTTATGCCACAACATCATCCGGCAAAACCGAAAACGAATCAGCGGTCCGCCGCTCAGTATCGAAGAAATGCCGAAGCCCAAAGAAATAAAGCAATACCTCGACCAGTACGTAATTGGTCAGGAACACGCTAAAAAATACCTCTCGGTCGCAGTGCATAACCATTATAAACGCCTGCTGCACACAGACAGCAACGACAGCGATGTTGAAATTGACAAATCCAATGTTCTTTTAATCGGCCCCACCGGTGCGGGCAAAACACTCCTCGCACGCACACTTGCACGCTTCCTGAAAGTGCCGTTCGCAATATGTGATGCCACTACTGTCACAGAAGCCGGATACGTCGGCGAAGACGTCGAAAATTTTCTGCTTCGGCTGCTGCAAAACGCCGACTACGACCTCGACGCAGCACAGCGAGGCATTGTATACGTCGATGAAATAGACAAAATCGGAAAAACATATCAGAATGTCTCGATTACACGCGATGTCTCCGGCGAAGGTGTTCAGCAGGCCCTGCTGAAAATGCTCGAAGGAGCTATCGCCAATGTCCCCCCGCAGGGAGGAAGAAAACATCCGGAGCAATCATACATACAAATCGACACCACACAGATACTCTTTATATGTGGCGGCACTTTTGTAGGCCTTGAAAATATCATCAAGAAACGCCTCGGCAAAAAAATGATTGGTTTTGACTCGGAACTGTCCGGCCGAACTGATGAAAAATCCGATTACAGTGATATAATTCAGCAGGTCATACCGGAAGATATCATCGAATACGGAATGATTCCCGAAATGGTTGGAAGGCTGCCGGTAATTACAACACTCTCTGCCCTCGATGAAAACGCGCTCATTGACATACTAACAAAGCCAAAAAACGCACTAATCAAACAGTATAAAAAATTCTTCGAAATGGAAAACGCCGAATTGGAATTCACCAACGACAGCTTGCATGCTCTTGCACAAAGAGCGCTCGAGCATAACACCGGCGCCAGGGCGCTTCGCTCCATCACTGAAGAATTAATGGTTGATTTGATGTATCAGCTGCCTGAAGAATCGAAGCCCGCAAAATATACTATCACACGCGATATTGTCGAAGGAAAAGCCGCCCTCTTTACCGCAAAACAAAAAGCAAAAAAAGAATCCGCCTGAATCCATATACACTGACAACAGGCGCTAAAATCACTCCTCCTCGGCTCGTTTGTCTTTCGTCGTTGCTAATTGGATGTCCGTCGCGCTGCTTGCGGCAACACCTGCCAGAGCATATTGTGCATTGCCGAAACAAACCTCCTCATCAATACGCAAAGCAACAACCTTATCTTTAGGCGGCAAACCTTTCAGCCGAGCATCTATTAACTCGGCCAGTCTTTCAACTGTGCCTGAATAATCAGAGGCCGAGATTTTTTCCGGCCCCACTGCAAAGCTTACTCCATCCTCAGTTGTCTTCATAACCGTAACAGTAGTCATCTGTATTTCGCGCTCCGGTTCGCTCTTGGCAAACTTACACTCGTCTGGAACAGTAACAGGAAAATTCTCCCTCTCGATAAACCTGCAGACCACCGAAAAAAATATAATAAGCAAAAACACCATATCGATGATTGGCGTCATATTAAATGACCCTTCACCGCTGCGAAATTGCCCTTTATTTCTCAAAGACACAAATTTTCCTCCAGAATTTATTCGCCGGAAGTGGACAAGTTTCGTAATGGCTGCAGCCTTCCGACCGCCCCCTTCGATTTGCCTCCAAACTCCCGTATCGGCTGCTTATTTGTCAACCTCTCTACCCGGTTCTGTTCTAAGCTGCGTCTTATCTCCGGAATTATATTCTCGGCTTCCACCACCGCATCATTTGCCAGCATCTCGATTCGGTTCGCAAACACACCGTGCAGCGCAAGCGCCGGTATCGCAATAAGCAGGCCCCAAAATGTAGTAACCAGAGCTACGGATATCCCATTGGCCAACCGTGCCGCCTCCGGCTGGCCCCCCGCCGCTGCCATAACGTTAAACAGTTTTATCATTCCAACAACTGTACCCAGCAAACCTACCATCGGTGAAACATTGCCGATTAAATTAAGCCATTCAATCTTGCGCAAAAGTCTCATCGCCTGCTCCTGTAGCGACTCCGCAAGTTGGTTTCGCATTCGGAACCAGTCAATCCCGCTATGAGTAACCGCCTTCACAACCGCGACACTAACAAAATCTCCCCTGTCAGCAACACTCGTCGCCAACTGCCGAGGGCCGAACTGACGTATCATCCCGATAATACGCCCGCCCGTACCATCAGGCAGAAGCTTTTTGCGACGAATGGTAAGACTGTGCTCGACCGCTAAAAAAACCATAACAAGTGACATCGGCAAAAGAACAAACCAGACTATAGGTCCGCCCGATATAACAAACTGCATTAAAAATGTCCGTGTTCCCCCCTGCGCGGTAGCAGCGGAGACCGCATCTGCGGGCACCTGCCCCTGCGAAAATTGATGCCTCACCAAAACCATCACAGCCAGCAAAACAACAAACACAGCAAGTAAAATAAACGTTTTTAGCCAAAAGTCTCTACGCATCATCCTGTCTCATATCTCCTGTCTATTATTTTCCATATTATAAATTCAATCGTCATTAACAAGAACAAATTCACCTCCGCTTTGCCTCGATATCGCCTGCAGCATCTCAATATCTTCGCTCTGCGGCCAAAACCCTACCGTCTTGACTCTCGCTCCCGACGCAAATTTCGCCAGAAGCCATGCTACTTTATGTGAAAACCCATGCCTGCTTTCGCTCGCCAGCTCAAATCCGTCGGTGAGAAAATAAATAACCGTAAAACTCTCTGCCCTGCTGTCACGAATTTGCATCGCTCTTTCAAATGCCGCTATAGCGTTGGTTTTACCCTCCGGTCGAATCGAATCGATAAATTTGCACGCCGCTGATTTCGCCTCTTCCGTAGCCCGAATCATCTTGCCGTCGCCGAATTCAAACAGACGGTACCCACCGAAAAAAATAATGTAAAAATACTGGTCGGGCTGAAGCTTTCCGATAGAATCGCGCACCCTCTTTTGAACCTGACTAAACATGCCCTGCATACTGCCCGAACAATCTACAATATAACAGACCTTGCGCTCGTTTGTGATACTGCTGAAAAAATCGATTCCCTCCCACAAACTTGTCCTGATCGGCAGCGCTATTTCGCTCTCTGGGACGGAAGGCCTCGCCAAATTCGACCCGCCTTGAGAAATCGGCCACCCCACACCAAAAATCTGATTTACCGAAAACAATTTGACGCTCTCTCTTTCATACCCCCTTTCAGCAGGCCTCATTATTTTCGGCTTCGGCATAATATCATTCGCCGCAAGTAACTTTTTTACCTGACTTATTCTAACCTCTGGTATAGACCTCTGCTCCACCCCTGCCTCCGACCAGGAAAACTTGAAAAAACCCAGTGCCGCCATCGCTACCAGATGCACAGTGACAGAAACCACCCACGCCCAAAATGTTACTCCCCCGCTTCTGCTTCTCCAAACCTTCCTTTGGTTCGTCAACAAAGCCAAAAAACACTCCTTTATTTCTAAAAACCGCCGCGAATCATCCGCTACCGCGCCGATAGATTCCATAACATACCAAAAGTACTCTTACTCCACTACTTCTACACGTGAATACCCCGGAGCCAGTAAATTATAAACCAGTATCGCATTACCGTTATGCAGACGAATACACCCCTGCGAACCCGCAATACCTATTTCATGAGGGTCCTTCGTCCCGTGAATCGCAAAACCAGTCCTGCCCACGGCATTTCCTTCGACTCCCTCCAGCCCTATCCACCTCGACCCTAAAGGATAATCAGGGTCGCTGGCGTCGTACGTCTTGCCGGAAATCGGGTCCGTCCACGTAGGAGTTATCATCTTGCCGCCCGGCTTGACTATCCAAAGCCCCGTCGGTGTTTCCATGCCTGGCTTACCGAGGCCGACTGGAAAGCTGCGAACAAAAATATTCTGAAGATACAAATCCATCGTGAAAGTCGAGCGATATACCCTCGCATGGAACGGGCCGTTAATCACCTTTATCGTCTCTCCGGCCCGAAGCGTCTCGGGACGGCTGATGTTGTTAATCTGCATAAGTATTTCATATGGAACCTTAAATTGCTTGCCTATTGTCGAAAGCAAATCTCCTCGCTCAACCTCGTAAGCGCTGCAAAGTCTGTCCTGAGGAAAAATCCTCCTGCTGAAAAGCCATACGTCTGCCAGTTCCGAAAGCTTCCCCTTCACAAACGCCCGCTGCTGCTCACTCATAGGCAATGGTAACACCTCGCTCAACCTGTCACGCGCTTCTATAATCTTCGCTGGTCTCTCCTCAAGATATGAAAACGCCTCTGAAATAAGCTCTGACGTCTGTTGGTCGTCCTCTGCAACCAGTTGCTCAAACTCCAGCAGATTTGGTTCCTCCTCAGCTGCTGTTTCGGATTCCGCTTCAGCTTCCACTTCAGGTTCTGCTTCGATCTCCTCCTCAAATTCTGCTCCGGATTCCACCACTGTCCCCGCCGCAGGTTCTGCTGCAGGAAGGACTATTTCGTCCTCCATCTCCTCACCAGCATCTTCCGAAATTGCAACTGCCTCTACCTCTGTCTCTATCTCCGCCTCTGCCTGGTCTCGGGGATAGCTCCTGTAAACAAAAGCTATCACCACCCCAATAACCAGCAATGCCGAAACGATATATATCCAGATTCTGGTCCGCTCCCAATATCTGCTGTACAACCAGAGAGCCATATTCTTATTCTCCTACTGCTTCGTCAAAATACATTACCCCTTCATCGGTTACCAGAAAATCTACTGGAACATCCGATGGGCTAATCGGTATAGAGTCAACCACCTGTTCTGTGAAAGCAAAGCCGCATTTGGACGCCTTAAATTTCTCTTCTGTGAAAAATCTGTCGTAATATGAGCCGCCCCGCCCGAGTCGGTTACCCTTCTTGTCAAAGCCAATCGCTGGAGTTACTACCAAATCAATCTCCTCAAACGGCACAGGCACGCCCACCGCGGGATTGCGCAGACCCGAAGCTGATGTCGGAAAATCCGTTTCTAAAGAATTTATTTCAACAGCTATCATCCGCCTTTGCTGCCAGGAAATCTTCGGCACCGCAACCGCCTTGCCTAATTGCCACGCATGCAGCAT
>CAZDQP010000089.1:0-11751 GCA_964507485.1 uncultured Pirellulales bacterium
TGCGGCCATTGGCCGTTGTATAGATTCGACCCGCGGCTTAAAGAACAGGGCAAAAACCCATTGCAGCTTGATTCGAAGGCGCCTACACTTAGCTTTGAAGAGTATGCTTATGGTGAGAATCGTTATCGCACGTTGAAGCAATCAAAACCGGAAGCAGCAGCGGAACTGCTTAAGCTTGCCAGTAGAGATGCAGCACAAAGATATGTTCTGATGGAGCAACTTGCTAATTTGAAATGTGGGAAGGAAGAGCAGTAAGGTTTACATTTGTTAAAAAAATAATCGGTGCTCTTTGTTTACTAAGCCAAACAGTTTGTGGTGAGCGGTTAAGTTTATTTAATTTTACGTCCTCTTTAACAGAAATCGTAACTGCTATGGGTGCAGGAACTTAACTCTGAAACCAAAAACTTTTTTACTTGTTTTAATTTTCCTAAATAAATTGATATTGCGATAATTATCGGGTTTTAGGGATGAGAATCGTAGTGAACAAATCCTGTGCTTAAATAGTATAATTGAATTATATATTGTTTGTGTAAATGAAGAATTGTTCTATGGGGAGAGCTATTGATAACCTTCATAACTTCTTTGTAAGCCTATAGTTGTAACGGATAAAATGCGGAGTATTATATAGAGTGTATTGTGTAATAGAAGTAAAGAAACACCATAATTTAACAATTTTGTAATAATTGACTCTACCGCTATTAAAAAGTTAAGCCCACAATGCGTTAAACCGATTATAAGTGCATAAGAGACAAGTGCATAAGCTGTCTGTGGAGGGTGATCTTGTAGTAATGTGCTTTATATTTAGGGGACGTATGTGTAATATGAATCCCATGGGAAATTCTACAAAGAAGAATAATTTAATGCAGAATTTGGAATATTCTTTTCGTAAAAGCTTGTGTTTGCCGTCGCTGGTATGCTTGGGTGGAGGTTCTTGTACAATTAGGGGGATAAGGGTTTTAGCGGTTGTATCTCTTTTATCTATTCTAAATATTTTCCTTTCTGGCTGTGGTAATAAGTTTTTTGACCCTACACAAATAGGTAGGTTTCGTCCTGTCCCGGCGGTGAATGTGATATTGGATTCATTGGGTGTGGCAGAGGAGACTCCATCAGTTTGGGAGGGGGCGGAAGACCCGAAACCAATAGATGTTGTGGCATATGAGACTGACTATGTTTTGAGTTCGGGCGACGCTGTTAGAATAACCATTCACGAATTGTTTAGCCAGGGGTCACAATTTACAAACCAGTTTGTAATTACCGAAACAGGAAAGATATCTATCCCGGAGGTTGGTGTGGTTGAGGCGGCAGGTCTGACTGAATCGCAGCTAGAGGAAGAGATAAAGCAAATCCTCTCACCAAGTATATTGAAGGAACCTTTAGTTATTGCGACCTTGGTGAGTTCGCAAAAACGTGCGTTTTCAATATGGGGTGATGGTGTATCGCGGCCGTCCAGATATGGAATTCCACGGTATGATTTTAGGTTGTCAGATGCGATAGCGACTGCAGGTGGTATAAGGCAGTTCAATGTTAGCTATATTTATGTTTCCCGCTCTCTTACAGGTAAAGAAGTAGCTACAGAGCCTGTTGATATTAAGTTTGCTGGGCAGGAGGAGACCGAGGAGAAGGATAAGCCGAAGGAACCTGATAAATTGTTTGAACCAGAAAAAGAAATGCTGGAGATAATAGCGCCGAGAGCGAAACAAAACTGGCCTAATACAGATATAGGTGATACTGGATTGGTTATAACTTCAGCTGAAATGATAACGGATAAAGAACTCGCAGAAGCAGCCTTGCCGGAAGGCTTTGAACCGTTAGCTGATGATGGAATGGTATATATGGAGGGCATACCGGAGTCGACGGATAAAACTGCAAGCCGTGAGAACAATCCTACGTTGGTTGAGCCGATAGATGAAAGTGATAAAGGTCGTATTGAGTGGATTTTCCAGGATGGCAGATGGCTTCCGATTCAAATCGGTCGCTCAAAACCAACAAAGCCAGAAGTTAAAATTGAGCCTGAAAAAGCAGAACGGCAGGTTAGGGAAAAAGTGATGGAAGAGTTCAAATGGGAGGAAGTGGGAACTGGAGGAGTGCAGACACGGGTTATATTAATTCCTGCAGATAAGTTGCGAGGAGGCGACCCTCGTTATAATATTGTGATAAGGCCGGGTGATAGTATTCATGTTCCTGTTGACGTTACTGGTGAATACTTTATTTATGGTAATACCAACAATCAAGGAGCTGTGTCTATGTACGGCAGGCCGGTTACTTTGAAAATGGCTGTAGCTGCAGCGGGCGGTTTGGGATCTTTGGCATGGCCAAGACGTTGCGAGGTGACGAGGAGAATCGGTAGGAACAAAGAAGAGACGGTTATGGTGGATTTAGATAAAATTGCCAGTGGCGAGCAGCCGGACTTTTTCATTAAACCACTCGACCTTATCAATGTTGGTACACATCCTACAGCTCGGTGGCGAGCAGTCTTACGGAATGCCTTCAGAGCAACTTACGGCTTTGGCTTTGTTTATGATCGTAATTTTTCGGAGAGAGATTTCGGGTTGCGAGATCCATTAGGGCCTTTCAATGTCGGACCGTTCGATTATGGGCCTTTGGATGATATATTTCCTGGGGGTTGGTTTAACACTGATTAGCAGAATTCTTGAGTTATGGTGGACAATATTACTTCTTCTATAGAAGGGCACCGTTTTGCAGAAAATCGTGAAAGGGCAGCCCATACAAAAGGGGGGAAGGATTTAATTTGCGAAGCTTCCCAAGCGGGAAACGACCCAAAATGTGATAGAAACAAGAGGTCGAGTAGTGGGATGCCATCTTTTAAAGATGGAAGTTCGGTTCGAACAAGCTGGCGTGAGCTTTCTATACATAGTTATATCAAGATGATAATAATTGGAGGACTGTTTGTTTATCTTTTTTACAACGAAATTGAGACCATTGTTAGCAAATGGCTTACTGATAGTAGTTGGTCGCACGGTTTTCTAATTCCACTTTTTAGTTTATACTTTATTGACCAGGCAAAAAATGGGATTTTGAATCTTAAAACTAAGCCAAGTTACCTCGGTTTGTTCTTTCTGATTTGTGGGATTGTATTTTATCCTCTTAACATAGTTCACTTCCAATACGGGTACTTTCGTCCTTTGTGTATGATAGCAACTCTTGGTGCGGTTGTATTGTTTTTAGGTGGATGGCGTTTAATTAGATATACTTGGCTTCCAATTGCGTTTTTGGTTTTTGCTGTACCATTGCCGACTAGGTACTATGTTAGTTTAACTATGCCGATGCAGAAGTTGGCGGCGGAGGTTACTACTGTTTTGTTGAATTTAGTTAATGGGATAGAAGCTACGGTTAGTGGTGTCGTAATAGATGTAGTTTATAAAGGCCAAAGGCTGGATCCCCCACTTAATGTAGCTGAGGCGTGTAGTGGTATGCGATTGCTGATGGCCTTTTTGGCATTGGGTGTTGCTATGGCATATTTGCATTACAGACCTATATGGCAGCGAATAGTTTTACTGGCCAGCACAATACCGATAGCGATATTTTGCAATATCGTACGGGTTACGTCTACTGGATTTATTTATATTCTGATAGATCCAAAATATGCTCAAGGTATTTATCATGATTTGCTTGGCTTGGTGATGCTACCCTTGGCTTTCGGCTTATATGGCCTTCTTGCAAAATTTATATCAAGTTTATTTATTGAAGAGGTTGAAACTGCTGCCGAGGACATTATTGTTCGGCGTCAAGATTAAAGGGTGTTTATAGTGAGCAATAGCTGGACGGAAAGAACAATGGAAGTAAAAAAGGACCGAGAGAAATAGTGAAAAGCACATATATTAAACACTATATACAACCGGCTTTTTTGATATGTGCAGCGATATTGGCAATGGCTGGTAGTAGTATGTCGGTTGCGATAAAAAGGTTTGGGATATACTTGAAGAAAGAGCCCTGCCCGTTAAAAAAATCTTTAGACCTTTTGGATGAGAAAGGCCTGGCTCATTATAAAGTAGTGTCAAAAAACAAAATTGAAAGTGAAGATGTTGTTGATAGTCTTGGTACGAAGGACTATATTCAGTGGATTCTGGAGGACCTGAATGCACCGGTTAATAGTGCTGTTCGTTATTGTTCGTTGTTTATTACCTACTATGAACTTCCAGATAGAGTGCCACATGTGCCGGAAGAATGTTATATGGGTAGTGGCTTTCAAAGATTGGCATCTAATAGTGTGACACTCGAATTGGAAACACAAAAAATTCCAGCAAGGTATCTTGTTTTTACTAGTACTGATTCTGATTATTGGCAGAAGAGCGTAAAATTTCCAATTTTTTACTTCTTTAAGGCTAACAAAGATTATGTCAACAGTAGGGAAGATACAAGACTTGTTCTTAATAAGAATATTCGCGGTAAGCACTCATTCTTTGCCAAGGTTGAATGGAAATTTTTTAATACGGGATTTGGTGCGCAAAGGCAGAGTGAGAGTATTTATCCTGGCAAGGAAGAAGCAATAAAGGCAAGCCAACATCTCTTAAGCGTAATCTTACCTATTTTAGAAAAGGAACATTGGCCTTTTTAGAAGAGAGTCAATGTATTTGATGGTGAATAAATTACAGTAGCAAGGCCGAGTTTTAGAGCAAGTAATAAGATTTTCATCTTGCGGTAAGTTGCAAATACCTCTAAACTTACTTTTTCTGCGTATGGAAATCTGAGGAACGGAATCCCATTGTACAAAAGGTGTGCAATCTAAAAAATAACTAGAAAAAGTAGCTGCTATGTTTGCAGGCTTTGATGAGAGAAAGGAGAAAGAAGTTTATGGCAAGAAGAAGATTGAATAAGAAAGTTGCACTTATTGGGTCAGTGGTTTTTGTATTTTTTATACTGGGTGTTATTTTGCTATTTCTGTATTTTAGCCGGGACCCACAAAAATTTATCAAAGATGGCGATGCGGCTCTTGCGACGGCTCGTGAGGCAAGCGATGAGCAGACACGAGAGCAAGAGTATAAAAAGGCCGTACTCAGTTATCATAAGGCACGTGCTCTAGCGAAGACCGATTCACTTAAGATAGACATGCTTTTCAGACTTGCAGATATATTTATTGAGACCGACGAGTGGCGCAGTGTGCTTGGGTGTTGGAATGCGATAGTCCAGATAGACCCACAAAACATCAGAGCTCGATTTGGACGGTTGGAATATATTTATATTCAGGCTGATAGTACTTTGAATCAACTTTGGCAATGGCAGGAAGTTGAATCGCAAGCATCGGAGTTTATAGAAATCGTGGAGGATAAGGGCTTGCTTGCAGAAGATACTGCCAAGCTGGAATACCCTGAAATGCAGGAAGCTGGAGCGGGGGTAAAAGCATTGGGCCCGTACTTATATCAGCGTAGAGGTAGGGCCAACTTCGAAATTGCAAGATTGGGAGCGGTAACCGACCCGGGTGCTCTATTAGAAAAGGCGGTTGATGATTTGGAAAAGACGCGAGAACTTGAACCAAGTAATGTCGATACTTATCGCTATTTGGCGCAGGCTCTGATCGAAAAAGGAGAAATCCTCGCTTCAAAAGGTGATATTGAAGGAAGAGATGAAAGTAGGAGGCAAGCTAAGGAAATTTTAGAGCAGGCGGTTGAAGTTTTAAGCGATGATGTGAAAGCACACATTAATATTCTGGCAATAAAATCTGTGCTTTCTATAGTGGCTGGTGAAGGGAAATTGCAATCACTTGAGCCGGAATATATGTCGCTTGTGGAGGAATTTGATTCGAGTGCGCAGGCGTTTGCAGTATTAGCCGGATTCTACTCGAGGTTATTCTACTCGAGGTTGGGCTATAAGTACCTTGATAAGGCTATAGAGGCAATTGATAGAGTGATTGAATTGGACAAGGAAAGTGTCGCTTATGCTATCAACGCTGCTAATTTATATTATCAGAGATTTTCTATTTATGGGAAAAAGTCAGATATTTATAGAGCGATAGAATTAGCCAGAAATGCACTCACATTGCCGGATGCGCAAGACAAGCCTGGACCGCGACAGAGGGCAAATAGAATGAATAGAATCTCGTTGTATCTTTTCCTTGCAAATTGCTATATCGAGCAAGTCCTTGAACCTTGCGAAGTAAGAACTGAGGAGGAAAGTAAAAAATGGTTGGCAGATGCTGAACAAATGGTGCACGAAATCGAACAACTTTTTGGTAGTGGTGAAGATCCGCGCGTTATTCAGTGGCAGGGGATGCTTGAGCTTGCTAGGGGGGATAAAAACATTGCTGTTAGAAAACTATATGCAGCTTATGAACAGCTTAAAGCATCTGGGATGGAAGAGCCGCAGCCTCCTTCACTTTTACAGCATTTGTATGCACAGCTTGCTTATGTTCTTGCGAAGAACTTTGAGGGTACTTCCGAACTTGGTGCGGTCACGGAATTCTTGGGTAGCGCGCTAAGAGCAGATATTGTTTGGGCAAAACCTCATGTTATTTTAGATTATGCGGAGACGATGTTGAAGTTAAGGGCTTATGGACCGGCTCTTAGTAGTGTGAATTTTTTTGAGAACCAATATTGGACCAACGAGAGAAGCCAGATACTTCGTATTAAAATTTATATTGCTGCAGGACAGTTCGACGAGGCTGAAGAAGAATTAGCCAAGAGACAGCCGGATGATCCAAATACGATTGAATTTAACTTGGCACTGGTTGAGTCTAAAATTGAGCAAGTTCAAAGGCTTATAGAGCTGAGGGAGATGCGAGAAGACTTGAATGTTATTTTTCGCGATGTTGTAGATGAAGAAAAAAAAGAAGATATTGAATCGCGAATTGCTGAATTAAAAAGTTATAACTTGCTCAGAGCGGAACTGGTGAGGAAATTACTACTTTTAAAACCCAGCTCTGTTGAAAGTGCTTCTGTTACTGCTGTTTGTGATCGTTACATAGAAGAAGGAAAGACCGAGTATGCTAAAGATTTAGTTAATTTATTTCTGAAGCATTTTCCGGCTAATACGACAGCACTGGTTTATAAGCAGATGTTTTCTGAACCCGAGCCTGGGAATATTTCACAACAAAAGCGTAAGGAAATAGAGAGGAAGATTTTATCAAGTATTGCTGATCCAATAGAAAGGGCTGTTAGACTTGGTATATTTTATCAGGAGAATGATGAGCCGAATGAAGCAGTCGAAGAGTTTAAAAGAGTCCTTAAAATAGAGGCAATGCAGGAAGGTGGGAAGCCAGTTTTTAGCTTGTCTGGAGAAATAACAGATTTGCAGAATCTTGCTTTAGACCATCTTTTTGATATAGCGCTCGAGAGGGAGGATTGGGAGATAGCTGAGCAGATTGCTGAGTTTGGTCGACGTGAAAATCTCGATGATTGTGAAGGCCATTTTTTTGCAGCACGTCTTGCTCTGGCTAAGGGAGAATACAAAGATGTGTTGGCGAGAGTCGAAGAATGTTTGAAGCAAAAACCTGTCTTCTCTCAAGCATTTATACTAAGAAGTAATGCCAATGCTGCTCTTGGAAATGAACTTGCATCTATTGAGAGCGCCAAAAAAGCAGCGTCTTTGAATCCTTTAGATAGAACGATTGCCAAGGAATTGGTGTCTGTATTATTCAGGCGTAATGAAAAGCTTGGTGAAAACGTATCGCCGGACCAGTTAGTCGAATTCGGTGACGCTTTAAATAGAGCCATGGCGTTGAATATGCGTTGGGATGATTTAGAGTTAGTCAGCTTCTATGCGGAGTATATAGTTTCAAAATGGCCGGTGAGAGCATTGGCGATTCGCCAAAAACTCCAGAATACTGCACCGAGTATCTCGAATGCTGTTTTGCTGGGGAGAATGGCAACAAGACTGGCTTCTATCGAAAAAGATTTGGAACGCAAGGAGGCTTTGTTTGATATTGCGGCTTCGTCTTTTGAGCAAGCCAGGAAGATAAACCCGAATGATAAAGCAATGCTTGTTAATTATGCGGAATACCTTCGAGCTAGCGGGAAGGAAGGAGAGGCTAAACAATTGTTAAAGAAATCGGAGGACCAGAGGTTGCTCTGGGCTTATTATTTTAAAGGTGGTCAATTTGAGGATGCAAAGAAGATATTGGAGCAACTGTATCAGTCCGAGCAAAAAGATATTGATATAATCAAAGGTCTTTTACTTGTAGCAGAAAAAATGAATGATGGAGAAGCCGTAAAGAAATATTCTGAAGAGCTTTTAACTTTTGAAGACACATTGGAAAATCGTCTTTTTCAAATTCAGACTTTCTTTGAGGCTAATCTTGTCGGAGAAGCGGAACGCAAACTACAAAGCTTTAAAGAGAAATTCCCTGATGAACCCAGAGTGCTGCTCTTTGAGGCGTGGTTGGCAATGAAGCGTGGGCAACTGAAAAGGGCTTTGGAACTGACGAATCGAAATCTTGAAGCTAATCAGAACGAAGCAATAGCTTGGAGATTGAGAGGGCAAATAAATCTTTTAATGGCGAATTATGAACAAGCAATCATTGACCTTAAAAGAAGCAAATCTTTGTCAGACGATCCTCTCACACGCTTTATTCTGGCAAGAGCTTATCGACAAGCAGGTCGGGGCGAGGATGCTATTACCGAGCTTGAAGGTACAATTGATTATCCGCAGGCTCCAGCAAGAGCCAGAATATTGCTTGAGCAGTTATACCGGCAGCTTAACAGAAAAGAATCGCTAAGGAACTTTTATGAAGAGACTCTTGAAAAGTTTCCTGATAGTGTGAACTGGCACAATCGAGCAGCGTCATTCGCTTTGGAAATAGGTGAAACAGATAGAGCAGAGCAGTTGTACAATCAAGCGTGGCAGAAATCCAAGGAGAAGGGTGCTGGTGATGGAGTAGCGATTGAGGGATATTTTCAGGCGCTGAGACTTGGCGGGAAGTTGGATAAATTCTTTGAGGAGGCTAGAAGATATGTTGATAGTAATTTTGCTCCCGCAGCTTTCGTCCAGATGGCTGAAGCAAAATTGCAACTCGGTGATAAGGAAACTGCTATACAGTATTTCCGAAAAGCAATTGACAAAGCAGGAGCAAACGAGGTTTTGGCAGCTAATATTTTAGCGAAAATGCGCGCATTACTCGGGCCGGAAGAAGTCCTGAGGTATTGCAGAGAAAGACTTAAAACCAACCCAAATTCACTTGCTGCTAATGTGGTTATGTTTAATTTAAAGATGGCTAATGGTGAGTATAATAGTGCAGTAGATTATATTGACAAATGTCTACAGATAATAGGACCTGATAGCCCGGATAGGTTTGGCTACATAATGAGAAAAACGGAAGCTTTCACTTTAGCGTATAGCAAGACTTCCGATAAAAGTTATCTTAAAAGGGCTATAACTGAATACGAAAGTTTACTGACTAAAATGCCGAATAATCCGAGTATCTTGAATAACTTAGCGTATATGTTGGCTGAAGAGAATTTACGGCTAGACGAAGCGCTTGAGTATGCAAGGCGGGCTCACGAGACAGTGCCGAATGACCCCGGTTTTTTGGATACTTATTCTTATGTATTGTATAAAAATGGCAGATTGTCGGAGGCAACCGAGTTTCTACAATCTGCTTTACAACAATATGAACTGAGCAGTGTTTCTACACCGCCAGATGTTTATGAACATTTGGGTATGGTGAAGGAAGAGCTTGGCTATGTAGATGAGGCCATAGCTGCTTATAAACAGGCATTGGAGATAAGAACTGGATTGACAGAAGCATCTATGAAACGTATAGAGGCGGCGATTGAACGCCTTAGCTCGCAATAGAAAAAATTCTATATGTGTAAGTAGTAGATTAGAAATTAAAATAATGGCAGAGCAAAGACAAAACGCTGTGAAAAGAATAGTAGGAACGGCAGGTGCTAGGCCGACGTCGGATGCTATGGCGTTGACACCAAAAGATGCTATAGGGATATTGAGACGGCATATATTCCTGATGGTTTCTCTGACCATATTGGGCTTTTTAGTCGGTGGTGTGAGTTGGTTTTTATTAAAGAAGTATCGTCCGAAATATACGGCCCGAACTTTCATTAAGGTTCTACCTCCCGTAGAAAAAGACCCTATGTCTATTGTAGCACAACAGGTGAGTCAGGATATTCAATATGGTAATCGTTTGTCTTTAGCTACCCTTATAACTCAACAGAGTACTCTGCAAAGATTGATTGACAGAGATAAAGTTAAAGAAACAAGATGGTTTAAGCGCTTTGGTGAGATTAGAGAGAGAAGTATTATAAAAGCTGTTGACGATTTGAAAAAGAATTTGGGTGCTTCTCCCCAAAGAGATGGCGATTATATTGTGGTATCGATGACTTGTGGCAATGCTATAGAGTCGGCCCTAATAGTAAACGAAATGGTGGATTTATTTATTGCTTCTCAGCGAAGTACAAAAAGACAAGATGTCGCTGAGAGATTGACGAGACTTCAGGAACAAAGGGATAATATTCAGAGAGATTTGGATGCCGCCGAAAGGGCTTTGGGTGAAGTTCGGGATAGATGGGGTTTTAGCGGTCTTGAAGAATATACAGGACAGCGATTCCAGCATCCAATTACCCTAAGATTGAATGATTTGGAACTTGAGAAAAATGATTTGCTTCTGGAAATAGAGCAATTTCAGGCTCAGATAAGAAATCTTCAGGAATTGGCGACAGGACCTATTGGTGAGCAGGTCGAAAATATTATAGAAAGAGACCCAACTGCAACTGCGTTAACCCAGAGGCTTGCTTTCTTGGAATCACAGCTCGCAGCCAGTCTTATAAGGCTGGGCGAAAATCACCGAGAAGTGCGTCAAACACAGGAGTTGATAAACGAAATCAGAGAAAAGCGGCGAGTCAGAAGATTGGAGATTGCAGAACAGACCAGACGGGCAAATCTTAAAAATGCTGAAAATTACTTGGTAGGATTACAGGAAAAATATACAGAATTGGAAAAAATATACGAAGAGACGTCTGCAAAGCAAAAAGAACTTGATTTGGCCCGTATACAATACCAGCGGCGAGCAAGTATAAGGGATGAACGAAAAGACATGCTTGATTCGGTTAAGGAGCAAGTTGAGAAGTTGAAGATAATGCTCGAGGACCCGGAAACACCAAAGGTGCAGCCCATCGGACGTGCTCCGGTACCACTGGGTCTAAGTTCACCGAGATGGGAGTTTTATTTCCCGGGCGGAACTGTATTGGGTATGATGATTGGAGTAGGTCTTGCTTTCCTTGTCGAGATGCTCAATGACCTCGTGCGAACACCAAGAGATGTGAGTAGATATTTGCACATCCCACTTCTGGGTGTTGTTCCTGATGCGGAAGAAGATGAGCAAGTTCGGGATATTGACCTTTGCCATGTTGTTCGTCAGGCACCTTATTCTATTATAAGTGAATCCTACAGGCGGCTTCGGACTAATTTAAAGCTATCTGGTTCTGCAGAGTCTTTGAAAGTTTTGCTTGTCACAAGTGGCACTGCGGGCGACGGCAAAACTTCTGTGGCGGTTAATCTTGCGACGACTTTTGTTGCTGAAAATAAAAAAGTCCTGCTTATAGATACTAATTTTTGGCAGCCGGCTTTATATACGATATTTCCGAGAGAAACAACTGAAGCGGAACAGATTGAATTTGGGCTGAGCACTTTGCTTGTTGGCCGGTGTGGTTACAGTGAAGTTATAATGTACAGCGCTGTCGAAGCTCTGTCAATAATCGATTCTGGGCCCTTACCATCTAATCATGCGGAATAACTCGGCGGCATGCAAATGAAGCGGTTGATTGAACAGCAGCGTGAGAATTACGA
>CAZDQP010000090.1:0-11714 GCA_964507485.1 uncultured Pirellulales bacterium
CATATCGTATGCAAAAGTAAACAGGGTGAGAGTAACCATTTATTTAACGGCAAAAGATATACTCTCTCGCCCTCGGTAGTTCAGAGAAGTAGTTCCAAAGCGGGCTGGCGAGGCAGGCGCAATTGGCGATTAAGTCTTTCGCCAATTATTTTTGGGGTTTTCGAGGTTAGGGGAAATGAAGATTGCCTCGCTGCGCTCGCAATGACGCTTCGCAGAGTAATCCCGTTATTGTCCCGAAGAAGGCATCGGGACGAAGTGGTGGGGCTAAATATTTTTAGAATTGCTTTGCTGCTTCGCGGTGGTAATTGCGGGTTGCGTGGAAGCGACGAAGGGATTAAGATACTTTTATATTACGAACGAGTCAGGAATGAGAGATGAATGTGTCGCGGTGGATTTCGCTTTCGATAGCCATTATCTATATTTTTTTCTTAGTTTTGTTACCTTTTCTCAGCGGAGAGTATAAGGAGACGTCGACGGCAGAGATATTCGAGGGTATATTCGGATTAGCTATCTGGTTAGCAATTTGTCTTGGGTGCATATGGTTCGGAGATGACCTCGGGGAAGGTATGGTAGGGGCGAAATTCGGTTTGGTTTCTTCTAAATCGCCGGGGTGGGCAATTGAGTTAATGGGGTGGGTATTGCTTGTGATACCTGTTATTGTAGCTTTTATTCTGGCATTTTCCTCAGGATGAGAAGCTAACCGCTCGAATGAGAGAGCAAACAGCTAAAAATACGGTTAGGTGGATTTCAGCCAGTCGAGCGCTTCGTCGGGGTCCTTGAACTGTTTGACTTTGATGGACAGAAGGTTCGCCACATTAGCAAAGAACTTAAACTCATGGCTGTGGGGGGATTTGGGGTCGTAAACGGAAGCTATTTGAAATCCCGGGGCTACCCCGATTTCCATAAGCATATTAGGCAGGTCATCTATCTGCAGTATGGTGAACCTTGGTACCATTTCCCGAAAATCGATAAGAATTTTGTGCACGCCGTGCTTGTTTGCTAAAGGAAACAACTCTTCGGCGAACCTTTTATGCTCGTCCCAGTCCATAATGCCGGATGTTTTCGCTGTTATAATGCCATCTTTTTCCAGGTGTTCAATTGTCCAATCCATAACCTACACTCCCTTGCAAAATTTCATTGAAACATTCAATGTATATCTGTCATATTTTAAGAGCGAAGATTTTCTCTTATACCCATTGCCTTTTTCTTAAGCCAGGGGAAATCCTTCCAGAGCTTTTTGTCGCAAGAGTCGAGGTCGTCGCATTGTGCGCAGGAGATAAGTCCCTTTCGGACGGCGCATTTTTTGATAGAGCAGCCCGAACAGAAGTATCCGACATTGTCCGACCTGCAGCCGAAGCAGTTGAAATCTTGAAGCCTGAAGTTTTCATCCTTACGCACATTCCATTTCTTCACCACTTCGGCCTTTAATTCATTGTTGTTGTCGCGCGTGGCAATAAAAAGGTCACAGGCCGAGCAGTCCTAAGCAACAATATGCAAGACGGCTGTAATCTTCGCCGGCGGGTGCGGCTTTTTCCTTTTGGGCGTTAAGCGCCGCACAACCGGATAAGAAGCTGCAACCTACAGCAAAACCAGCGCCGGCGGCGACAGTGTTTTTAAGGAATTCTCTCCTATTTTGCATTTCATCCATAGCTTTTCTCTCTTCTTTTTAAGACGAACTTCAATATTGATTCTACGATGTAATTATGTCAAGAGCAAAAAAAATTAAAGTAGAAGCGGAATATTTTCGCGTATATTGGTGGTGGTATTAAGTAGTGAGGAAGTTGAGGATTTTTTCAAGGGATATGTCGGAGATAGAGAATCAATTAAAAATCCATTCGGGAGGGACGAGGATTTCGAGTTTGTTGCGGAGCGGGGGGTGCAGGAGATTCAGGCCGAGCTGGTAACTTGCGTTCATCCAGCCGAATCCCTCGGTTGTGATGTAGTCAAACTTTGTCCCCACGTTGCCATATTCAGCAAAGACACTGTGGGAGCGAGTGACGACATTGAATTTCTCGGGTATTGTTCCATTATAGTTTGCGGCGTTTGCGGTTATAGTATAGAGCCATCGGTAGATTAGGCACTGTGCAGTATCGTCGAAGCCGTAATTGATGAGGCCCTGCCAGGCGAGCATTTGATGTGGCGCCCAGCCGTAGGGGTAGTCCCACTGCCGGTCGGGGCGGGTTTGTTCGCCGCGAGATGATTTGGCAGAGGCGGTGAGGCCTCCGGGCATTTCCAAGAGCGGGAGAGCATTTTTAATTATAGATTCGGCCTGCTGTTTTGTGGCGAGGCCGGCCCATAAAGGATAAAAGGCAACGGGGGTCACGTAGTATTTTCTTGTTTTATTGACAAAATCGTAATCGAGGAATAATCCGTGCTGGGGGTCCCATAGGTATTTGTTGATTAGTTTTTTTCTTTTCTCGGCGCGTTCGAACCAATCGGAACTTTTTTCTACTGCGCCATTTTCAAACGTGCAAGAGCCGTTAAAGTGATTTTTTATGGTTTTGGCGATATCGAGTTCAATTTTGTATAGCAGGCAGTTCAGGTCCACCGTTACGAAGCCGGCACAGCGGTCGTCCCAGCGATATGTGGTGTCGTGGCCTGATTCGCGCATCGCACGGTCGTGGATAAAGTATTCATCGAGGTCGGGGGCATTTATTTTGCCTTGCCTGTAGGCCTGTTCGAATTTATCCGGGGACATATTATGTTTTTCAGCGAACCTTTCGAATACCGAATTGAAATGACCGGGCTCGACTTCGGGCGGTGCGCCGATTCCCTGTCCGCGGTATCTGCTGAGTCCTGTATCTGTGAGTCGATTTTCGCCCATCCAAACGGAGCGATATTCCTTAACGGCTGCGGCGAGGGTATTTTTGAGCCATTTTTTGTTTTCGGGGGTGCGGGGCAAGTGCTCGTATACGGCCAGGGCCATTGAAGTCAAGAAGGGGGGCTGGGAGCGGGTGAGGTAATAGGAGCGATTGGCATTTAAAATCTTGCCGTAGTGATTGATTTCGTAAACGAAGTTGTCGACCATTGCTTTTGCGAGGTCGATGCGCTTATCCTGTAACAGGCCGAGTGTTTCGAAGAAGCTGTCCCAGCCGTACATTTCGTTGAACCTTCCGCCGGGGACGACGAAGGGGACACCCTGCCAGTTTCCATCCGGGTTGCGCTGTAATGCCAAGCTGAGCAATCCGTGGCGGCCGTGACGGCTATTTACCCATTCGGGTGTCACTACCTCCGGCAGGCGGACAACTTTGATTTTCAACTCCGGGTGGGCGTCGGCAACTTTAGAGAAGTACTTATGAGCAATCTGGTCTTCGTGCGGGACATAAATGTATCGGAACCCGTCAACGGATGTGGTTTTGCTGTCGGCGAATAAAGGGACGATATTTTGTTCGTCGATTCGCCGGGTCAGGCCGTCCCAGTAGAGCTGCCTGATGCTACGGGAGATACGGTTTACAGGATTTTCGAAGATTTTATTCGGGTCAATGGCGGCGAGGTTTCGGCCATTTTTCTGGTGCAGCTTTAGCTCCTGCAACAGGTTGGACAGATAATATGTTCCGACTATTTCGTATCGCTGGTCATTATGGTCGATTAACCAGAACTTTTTGTCGCCGCGGTGGTCTTTGATGAAATGGTCATCTACGGTAATTTTCCTGTCGCTATCGGAATCTTCCTCATCTATCAGACGGCGGATATTTTTCAGTACGTCGACCTGAACAGGCTGATGCGCGGGGGCACTTTGCTGCGGGCAGCAAAAGGATATTGTATAAGCCGTTAATAGCAAGAGGAAAAAGCGAAGCTTGTTATAGTCCGGTTTCGTCTTAAATTGTGCAGTTCTATCAGCCATATCGCGGTTTTTGCGAAAGAACATCTGGCAAATTATGACTATATATATATTGAATACATCTGAATATGTCAACTATGGCAGATTTTAGGTATTGCAGGTTTGGGACTGGGGGTTACAATTGTAGACAGCATGTTACGGACAATTTTAGTAAAACGAAGTTTTGATAAGAGAATCTGAAATAGCGAAAGGCAAATAGGCGGCCAACCGCGGCTTTTTGATTTTTGTTAATTTTATAGGAGACAAGAAAGATGAAGAATTACAGAAATATTATGCTTTATTGTTCGTTAGTTTTATGCTCAATGGCGCTGACAGGCTGCAGCAAAAAGGCGGATGAGAACAAGCCGATCGGTGAAGTGAAGGCGGAAGCCGAGAAGATGAATATTGAGGAACTTCGGTCAATGGCGCTTAAGTACAAAGATGCGATTACGGCCAAACAGGATGAGATTGCAAAAATAAGCGCTGAACTGAAGAAAATACCTATAGCTGATATGCTTGGAGAAGAGGCGAAAGGGCTGAAGGCCGACGTTGATGCTCTAACCAAATCTGTCTCCGCCCTTAAGGAACGATTCGAGATATATTACGACAAGATAAAAGAAAAAGGCGGGGACCTGGCCGGCCTGACTCTATAGCCAACAGGACGATCGGATAAGTGGGCGGCGAGGGGGAGTAGGGAAGTACGGAGTAGTAATGTCTGTATGCAGGGGGTAAGCTGCAGTTGTAAACCCTGCCTGCAATTTTTTGGTATTGTGTTGTTTGGTAGTAAGGAGTTAGATATAGTAAAGCAGTTATGTGCGAATGCGACGTTTGTGAACTGGTACTCGGAAGGCACGGCGGAGAGGGTTGTACAGTTAAGAAGACAGGGATGAAAAAAGTTATTTTAAGGAGGTGAAGTGTATGAGAAAAAGAATAACTAATAGTGTTGTTTTATATACTGCGTTGCTGGTTATCGCTCCAGCATTGGGCGGCTGTGAGAGGACCTATTATAAAACGATGGAGGTGTTTGGTTACCATAAGAGGGATTTATTAGTAGAACGTGTAGAGGATGCTCGTGATGCACAGGAAGATGCGAAAGAGCAGTTTCAATCGGCATTGGAGAAGTTTAGTGCTGTTGTGAATTTTAAGGGTGGCGAACTCGAAGACAAATATAAAGAACTTAAAGACGAGCTCGAAAGAAGTGAGTCGAAGGCCGATGCGGTGCGGAAGCGGATAGATGATGTTGAAGATGTATCTGAGGCGCTATTCCGTGAATGGGAAAGCGAATTGGGCCAGTATACAAATGAACGACTTCGCCGTTCGAGTGAGCAGAAATTAGGTCAAACTCGCCGTGGTTACTCTCAACTTATCAGCGCTATGAAGCGGGCAGAAAGCAAGATAGCACCTGTGCTGTCAGCTTTTCGGGACCAAGTTTTATTTTTGAAACACAATCTTAACGCGCAGGCAGTAGCATCTTTGCGTGAAGAGATGGTTTCTGTCGAGGCAGACATCGCGTCGCTTATAAAAGAGATGGAGGCGTCGATAGCTGAGGCAGATGAATTTATTGAGGCGATGGTGAAAGAGTAATAAGATGCAAGAGCATTAGGGCCAATATAGGGATTGTCATTTCATAGTTATTTTTATTACAATTTATTCCTCGGCGAGTACTTAGCCACCGACGTCCATTTCGGCGGCCAAGCCGCCGACGCCTTATCCTTCCCACCTACCCTGTATACAACCACGCATATATTAAGGCGTATCAGAAGATAAAAGGTTGACTCAAAAAGGCAGTGTTTTTTTGTGTGTTTTTGCTAAAATCGTCGTAGAGGCGACGGTTGTTGTGATAATTGTTGCTGTGGGGCATCCTGGGCGGGCTGATCCTCTATCTCCGGTTCCTCCACCAGCGGTGGCGGTGTACCACCGAGGGCGACAGCCATATCACGAACGAACTCATTCGAATCGTATTTTGCGGCCCAATCCAGGACTTTGTTGAAACTTTTGTTTTGATTTTTGGCCAGTAGATACAGGGCCATTAAACGAGTCGGCCAGTGAGTGTCATTGAGGTTTTCTGACAGCGAGTTTATGAATTCAAAATCGAGCGGTAAATAAGTCATATCGCCCATAGTATGACCTTTAACTTCCCAATTATCATATTCGAGACTATGTACTAATGCGGATTTTAGAGTCGCCGGCATCCAATCGGCATATACGAATTTATAAGGCGGCTCACGATTGGCCATAGCGTGCTGCTCTATAAGCAGTCCGATGAAGAGATAAGCGGCTTTAATTTTTTGTCCCTGCCGACCATTTGTGAGTGAACTAAACCGGTTTCTCAAATATCTTCCGGTAAGTTTGATTCCCGGGCGCTTTATAGAAACGACAGCCGGTTTTAAGTTAGGTATTCTACTGGTTATCCGGCCATTGGGTTTTGTTACGGGGTCGAGGTAAAGCGTAAATTTGATCTCAAGAGATGCCTGGGGATGTGCAAAAAGCATTTTCTTAAGTTCGCCAGTAAACAGATGCAAAGGAATAAAAAAACTACTGCCTGGGGCGAGAGGTGAAGCAGACCTAATCTTTAGAGACAGGAAGTTTGGGATATTTTTGTTAAGGTCACCTGTGATGTCTGCGTCAATTCTGATGTTGCCTTTAAACAAAGCATCGTCAGAGATAACGAGCGGTTCGGAGGAATTGTTTGTTATTGCGATGGTACCATTGAGGGTGCTGCCATAGGAGAACTCGTTGCCACGAACATTCAACTGTACAGAGATAATTTTCTCGGGGTTTGTGAAAGCAGGGACAAGTGTTTGCGCGAAAGTATTTCTTAGTGCCATCAAGGTCAAATCGGGGTCGGCCGGTGGTATATATTCTCCGCCGTTGCGCCTGAGAATGTCTTTAGCGTGTTCAGCTTCAATCGAAGCGGGGGCTTTGTCGATAACCGACTTTAGTGTTTCGATAGCCGCATCTTTTTGGCCGTCTGCCAGCTGAATCTGAGCCAAAGTTAAATCCGCGATTTGGCTATTATCATACTCATCGATGAGCAGTTTTGCCCAATCATTTTGTTTATTCATTACAAGTGAATATGCCAAGAGAGCGGCTGCATTTGATGAGTTTGGGTCTGATGAATATGCTTTATTAGCCCAATCGAGCGCATTGTTCGCATCCGGTAAAGCGAAGCAGTAAAACCAGGCAATAGAATGAGTATTGATTGTCGATGATTGATTATTGATTTTTTCTTCGGCGTCCCGGAATATCTGGTTTGCCTGTTTAGTATTTCCGATTTTAGCGACAGCTTTTGCAGCAATGGCCTCTGCGAGAAGGTCGAAGCGTCCACTTTGTTGCAACTGTGAGGCAATTTTCAGACAGTTATGCTGATTTCGCTCAGTGTTGTAACTACAGAGCATCCAAGGGAGATAAATATAAGGCGGGAGGTCTTGGGAAGGATAAAGATAATTGAACAATTGGGTACAGTACTCATAAGCGTCTGCGGCGATGTCATACAGCTGTATTTGTTGGGCGTATGCGGCGAAAGCCAGAGCGGCTTTCAGGTCAAGCGGATTTTCACCTAATACTAATCTGAGGTGTTCAAGATGTACCGCCGGTGCTATTTGTTTAGGGAGAAGCTCAACCAGCTTTTCGAAGGCCAGCTTATTATATTTATTGCTGTTGAAGGCCTGCAAAAAATATTTAATAGCATTGGGGTCAGTCTTTTCAGCCATCAGCAAACCGAGTTGTGTTGCTAATTCAGAATCCAGGGAGGCGTTTTTACCACTTAGGTTTTTTAACAAAATAGTAAGAAGCTGCTCTCGCTGCTCCCGGGAGTCCAGTCGTTCGAGGAGATACTGAATGGCTTGTCGAGCCGGCTCAAAGTCGGTAGGAGCATCTAATAAGTATTGCGTAAGGGAATTATAAACTATCTCGGAGTAATTCTTGCCGGGGTTCTGAAGCACGAGCTTAATCAGTACAGGGTGAACGTATTTAGCACGGTTATCCAAATCGAGCGTGGCGTTTAGAAAAGTAATGGCTTGTTCGACTTCTGGTCCGCTAATGTTTTCTGATTCTGCAATATCATAAGCAACCTGATAGAATTTTTGGCCAATGGACGGGGAGAAAAGCTGTTCCGGCTCCAAGGTATTTTGAGCCCCGGCCCGTAAGGGGCAGAAAAAAAGTATTAAGAACGCTAACGAATATCGCCTGTTAAACATTTATATGCTCCGGTAAGGGGCCCATTTTGTGCGTTTGTGCCGGGGGCCTCAAACGTAGTACAAAACGTTTGTACAACCCTCAAAATGGGGTTCCACCTCAAAAACGTCCGTTAACAGGTATTTCGGGCAATTATCCTGCTTGCTTTAGGTATAAAGATGTCTTAAATCGTGTATTTTTTGGTCAATTTGACAGGAAATAGTACGAAGAGATTTGCAGCAAGTGCTAAACAATTATCTCAAATTTTGAGGTTAATACGCAGGATTTTTGCCACCAGGAGGTATGTTGCGACGGCGGCCGGAATAACCAGAAGCAGCTTAAAGATGTCAGAGAAGTTTTTGGAAATCCACAAAGCTGCAAGAATAGTTACAGACATACAAATTGTCGCTGCAATCGTTTTTAAGAAAGCTTTGAGCAGGCCATCTAACAAAATTGAACCGAATTTCCGCCGAAGGGCCGTAATCAGAATAAGTACCTGTAAGTATGAACACAGGGCAGTAGAGGCGGCTAACCCACCTGTGCCGAAGGGCCATATAAGGGTAAGGTTTAAAACAATATTGGCACCGACAGCTATTATTGCACTTTTCATCGGTGTGTAAGAATCCTGCATAGAATAGAAAGCACGGTTGACGAGCTGCTGAGCAAAATAGCCGCACAATCCCAGCGCATAGAAAAGCAAGGTCCAAGCTACGAGATTTGTGTCATTGACGTTGAATTGACCGTGTTGAAATGCTAATGAGATTAATGGTTTGGCTATAGCTATAAGTCCTATGGTTGCAGGTATTGCTATGATAAAGCAGGTGGACAAACCCTGTGAAAGCGTTTTTCCCAAACCTGTAAAATCTTTCTTAGCTGATAAGGAACTCATTACGGGGAAAATTGCAGTTGCTAATGATATGCCTAATACGCCCAATGGCAATTGATATAGTCTTTGTGCATAATAAAGATGTGATACCGAGCCGCGCTGCAACGGGTATGTGATTTTATGGCCGAGGAAGACGAAAAACGTTCCTTTTTCAACCGAGCCGGAGAACCACCAAGCAATGAGGTCATCAGCCAGAGTGTTTATCTGTGTCACGGTCAATCCAAGTATCATCGGTCCCATTAATATAATGATTTTTTTAAATGCCTCGGAATGAGTTCTCCATGCGGGTCTAATAGAAACGCCGCTGGCTCGTAGCGGAGGTATCTGTATTAGTATCTGTACGACGCCGGCGACGAGAACCGCAAAAGCTACGAAAAAGAGCTGTGTTCGTGCCTGTAAATTAAACACCCAGCCGGTCATAAGTATGGAGCCGATGATAAAGATATTCAATACTATCGGTGCAGCAGCGGGGGTGGCGAAATGTCTATGCACGTTCAGGATGCCGGCCAATATTGCCACTATACAAACCAGCAGCATATAAGGGAGCATAATGGAAGTCAGGGATAAAACGAGTTTAGTCTCACCGGTTTGGCAAACAAACTTATAGTAACTCCAAATACCTATCTGCGCTAACAAGATTATTGCGGCCAGTAGAACGAACAGGACGGTGACTACGGTGTTTACGAGCAGTTTTGCCTGTTGGTTATCTCTGTGCAGCTCCTGACTATATACAGGAATGAAAGAAGCAGAGGCTGCTCCTTCTCCGAATAATCTTCTGGCGAGATTAGGGATTTTGAATGCGATGGTCCAGGCGTCCAGCAAAGCATTCGCACCGAAGAAATGGCTATATGCCATATCCCTTATAAAACCGAAAATTCGGCTGATTGCCGTAAGAGATGCAATTTGTCTAAATCCTTTTATCATTTGCGGTATCCGGTATTATTCTTTTCGTGCCAATGTGAAAGGTCTTCCTCTTCCGATGTTATTTAAAAGTCCAATAGCGATCATACTGACGAGCAGGCTCGAGCCCCCGTAGCTTACCAGAGGCAAAGTCAGACCGGTAATTGGCATCAGACCCATAGTCATACCTATATTTACGATGACCTCCACGGCAAACATTGCGACAATACCGATTGCAAGCAGTCTTCCGAATGGGTCGGCATTATGCTCTGCAATTTCCAGTCCGCAATTGATGAGAATGACATAAAGTGCCAACAGCGCGAGGCAGCCCAGGAATCCCCACTGGTGCGCGATTATAGAAAATATAAAGTCATTGTGTCTGTGGGCGAGGAAGTCATACTTAATAAAAGGCCCTTTTCTAAAACCGTATCCCGTTATTGAGCCGGAAGCGATGGCGAATTTAGAGCGTGTCAAGTGATGTCCCCACTCGTTTTCCCATCGTTTTGTACTGAAATTTTTTCCGACGAGAATTCTTCCCAGAGTCGGATATTTTTCTGCTTTTTGCTGAATCCAATGGTTTTGCAACAAGACACTACTTATTCTAATCCGCTGATAAGGTTCCATTCCCCGCCACAGCAGAGGACTAAACAGCAAAGCCATCAGGATAATAATCAGCAGGTGCTTAACCTTGGTTCCTGCGATGAAGAGCATCGTTAGCAAAATCGGCATCATCAAAAGCACAGTTCCTAAATTCGGCTCGAGCAAAATCAAAATCATAGGCAATAGAGTCAACGCAAAAGGACCAATTAAAGCACTGAAGTTACGATAGTTGCTTCTGTACCTGAGGTACCAGGCAAGTGCGAGAATATAAGCGAGTTTGCAAAGCTCTGAAGGTTGAAACTGCAGAGATCCAATTCTTATCCATCTTCGAGCTGAATTAATCACAGGAACAAATGGGATATCTACAATCTTATCAATTAGTAAGATGCCCAGAAGCATCAGCACAAAGGCATATATCCAGCCGCTAATGGCACCTAATCGTCGATAATTAACAAAGTTGGCTGCTATGAAACCAACAATAGCTATCACTGAGAAAATGAGCTGTTTTTTCCAAAGATGGGTCATATCAGGCGTATGATTTGCGGGAGTTGTCTGTATAGGATATCCAACTGAATAAATAGTTATTATCCCTATTAAAATCAATATTAGAGCGGTTGCCAGCAGTATTACCCTGACAGGCATAAGCCGGCCTTTTAGAAATTTATACATAGGCGGCACAATACCAAAAAAAGGGCAGAATTGCAAAAATGGGGCATTTAATTTGATAGAAAAATATTTTTTAGCCCCAAGTGGCTTTTAGAAGCACTAAAAACAAGAAAAAACAGTCAATTGGGGGCAGAAGGCCATATTTACCTAAATTAACAGCCAAAATGTGTATGTTTTTGGCTGTTCCTATAATAAAGCGATTTTATTCAAAATTTTTTAATTTTTTAATTTTTTTGCATTTTTTTCTTGATTTATTTTGGTAGTTTTGCTAATTTAAAATCAACCTTCACATATTAAGTAACACTGTGCTAAGTAGTCTTTTGGCACGAAGAATCGCCAACCAGCGGGAAAGGAGGAGACAGAAGAGCAGATGAGTGTAACTTTTCTGGTCGGCTGTTTTTGACTGGTGAGGCGCTGTTTGCTCAAATATAGTAGTATCAGAATTGAATTTATATTATTGAGAGACCAAGATAGTGCAGAGTGTGTAGCTCTGCAATAAATGGATATAAGAAGAAAAGAAAGGAAAGGTGTATTATGAGAAAGATTGTATTTCTAGGAGTTCTACTTTTTATGGCTGTGCCTGCTATGGCAGGAGTTGTGATGAGCTGCTCTGACGATGATGTCAATAAGATTACTATATCGTATGACGCCAATGGAGGAACCTTG
>CAZDQP010000091.1:0-11452 GCA_964507485.1 uncultured Pirellulales bacterium
GCCAACGGTCGGATTCGAACCGACAACCCCCGGTTTACAAAACCGGAGCTCTGCCGTTGAGCTACGTTGGCGTTTGAGGAAATGATAACAAAAAACCGCTTTTAAGTCACGCCTTTTTCTATTTCGGGCTTCTCCAATGGCCGCTTGAAATCTTAATTTAATAAAAATAAAAAGGGCCAAGAGCAATGAAACTCTCAGCCCAAATCATAACAAATGACCTGCTTCGGCCTCACCTGCCCGCGCATCTCCATTTGCACTTGCTTTTATGGTAAATTCGCCGGATTTCCTTAGCAGGTAAAGCTGTATTGTAGATGCGGACATCATCCATTAAACCGTCGAAATATTGCCCGTCATAGTCCATACTTCTGCCGATGGCCAGAGGAATACCGATATTTATATTATCAACCGAGGCCAATGAGTGGCTGTCCTCAAGATTTCCATTGTAATAGACTTCAAGATTACCGTATCTATCTGCAACAGCTGCGACAGACTGCCAGACCCCACTCACAAGACCGCTGACAGCCGTAACTTCAACCCTGTCACCTTCATTGTCTTTCATGCCAACCATAACATGGCCTGCCCTGGTTCGCATTTCGAATCCGGTGCATGGATTATGACCAGCTATCATTTTATCAACTATCCTCACCGTAGTAACATCACCTGCGGGCTTTACCCATGCACAGACGCTAAAGTCTGTGTCAGAACCAAAGTTAAATTCCGGCTGATCTCCAATTTCTACATAGTCATTCTCACCGTCGAAATCCAGCGCACCGTTAATAATACCGCTTGTCCACGTCGCTCCATGAACATCTCCATCATTATCGCCCGCTGAGTCATATGCCGTATCACCCCCACCCTCGTCGAGCTTCCAGTAAGCAATTAAATTCGGCTCCCAGCCCAAATCCGCCAGCGAACCTTCCAGACTTTCGACGCTCTTATCTATAAAATGCAAAGACTGTTTCTCGCTCTGAACGGCCTGATGAACCTTCATCAGTGCCCCGATTATGTCACGCTTGCTCAAATCGCCGTAATCTCCGCTTTCGCGCAGTTCTTCAAGGGCGTCAATCGCCGCTTCTTCTTTCGCTATCGCAGCATCAATTCGTATTAAAGCTTCTTGCTTTTCTTCGATAGCTTCCTTGATGTTGTTAACAGCATGCGCGTAGGCGCCTGCTCCCTCAAGATAAAGCTCTTCGACTTCCTCAGCGGATAAAGCTCGGCCGTAGATACGAATGTCGTCGAATTTACCATCGATTGAGCCAGATATCCGCAAATCGTAGCTGTTAGTTTTTATTGTTCCTTGACCGGCAGTATGACTGGCATCCAGCACCCCGTTTATATACATTTTCATACCGTTAGAATCTATAGTGCCGTCCCATGTAGCAACAAAGTGATACCATACTCCTGTCTCCCAGGTATTTGTTTCAGATACTACCCTGTCCCAGTTTGTGTTAGTTCCATAATTACCAGAACCTGTGCCGCCGACTCCATTGGACTTTTGAAATACCAGTCTGCATGTCCCGTCAGTGTAAATTTCGCGGTTATCAAAAAGAAGACGGTAACCGCCGTAAATGTACCATCCATCGTTCGATATTTTTCCAACAAGGTTATGGATTTGGCTTACATCTCCATCCAGCTTAAGCCAGGTGCTGATAGTCATCGCACCGGTGATATCCAGACTATCGTCATCAGGGACAACCATATTTTCGCCGACACCGTTAAAATCCAGTGCGCCATCGATGATACCGCATGCCCACGTTGCACCGTTAACGTTTCCGTCGTTATCACCGGCCGAATCATACGCTATCGTCCCACTGTCCTCATCAAGCTTCCAGTGTGCAATTAAATCGTTGCTTCCTTCCTCATAAAGTTCTTCTATTTCTTCAGCAGATAAAGCCCGATTATAAATACGAATATCATCAATTTTGCCGTCGAATAGGGCTGAAAGATCACTATACCACTTATAAGCGCCTATAGTCGCATCAGGAGGATTAGATATAACAGGAGCAGCTGCATTACTTGCGCTGTTTTTCAACTCTCCGTTAATATAAATGTGAACATCCGCACCATTCTGAACTAATGCAACTTGCGTCCATACACCTGTTTCGACAATAACCCCCGAGTCAACTACGTCATACCCGTTTCCGGCAGTCGCATATAAACCCGTCCATGTAGCTGGACCGCCGCTTACCCTAGGATATAATGAGAAAGCGCTGTAATAGTCACTTCTTCTGTATAAGGTAAGCATTCTTGCACCTGTAGCTGCGGTATCAGGCTTTGCCCATGCCATTATCGTTTTTGTAGTGCTCCCGGTAACAGATGCAAAGCTGCTTCCACAGTCAGCATAATCACTCACTCCATTGAAATCCAGCGCCCCGCCAATAATGCCGCTCGTCCACATCGCCCCATAAACAGTTGCATCGTTATCACCAGCCGAATCATACGCTATGCTACCGCTACCCTCGTCAAGCTTCCAGTGGGCAATCAGCCCATTGACGTCCGCGGCACATATAGTTGCGCAAAAAGCCAAAAGCAGAAATACCGCCAAAATTTGTGTTTTAAACCTCATTTTCCTACTCCTTGCTATAAAAATAACATTAAATTATACCGGCTACACCGCCACAGCCATACCTGATATCGCCGTCTAAACAATATCCGCTGCTTATATTATAAGTGCGTCTTTACCGTCGGAATGTTACACCTTTTATATAAAAATTTCTAAAATATGTACAAAATCTCCTCCGATAAGATGTATTAAAACAAGCCTGAGCTCTGCACATCATCATTATAATCCCAATGACCGATTTTGCAAGAGATTAATAATATCTGCACAAACCTTTCTCGACCCAAGCCCAAGTCCCCGTAGCACTGTTAGTCACAGGGGGCTTATGCTATTTCCTTGTCATTTGTAGTAGCTTTTAGTACTTTGGTGCACTATGTTTGTTGCACCTTCACAAACAGGCCATAAGGTAAAATTATTTTCACCGGTTCGCTATTTATACGTCCTCTTGGCTCCGCGCGCTTACAGCATTATTATGTTCGGCGCACTATTTTGTACCCTCGCTGTTAAATTCTACCACGCTAGGCGTATCGAACTGCTCGACGAATACCCAAGCTGGGTACTCGACGATATCGCTGTCTTGTTGGGCATCGAAGTTATCCTGGCACTTCTATGTTTACGCTGGCCCCACAAATGGCTCATCCGCATCGCTTGCATCTGCGCCGCCGTTATATGCACCTGGTCGGTTATTAGCGCCGGCTGGCTGGTAAGAACCGGAACTCAAGTCCTGCCCGCTGTTCTCCTTCCTCTGTTTCGTGACCCCATCAACGCATTAAATATAATCGGCGTCAATCTCGCAAAATCACCGACCGCCGCCGTAGCCCTGCTCGGTCCAAGCGCCGTCGCTCTCGCCTTTTTCTTTTCCGTCCTCGCAAGACCGCAGCTGCCAAACTACAACCACAAACGCTTCATGATTAGAATCACTCTTTCTGTTCTCATCGTCTTTATCGCCGTCCTTGCTCGCGGCGCTCTTCCCGAGCGGCGCTCTCCACAGGTTGTCTCTGAAGGTCTTCGATACAATTGTCAGTTAAAAGCTGTAACTTCTCTTCTCTTCCCCGGCTCCGAGCGCCTGGCAAAGACCGATTTGGCCGACGCCAAACGAAAAATTCCCGCCTTTGATGATATTCGGGTTGAACTCACACAGAAACACCACCACTTGAACCGCAATGTCGTCCTTGTTGTCCTCGAAGGCATACAATACAGATACACCTCACTTTACAAAGGTCGCTTGCGCTATGATGAACAGGGCGACCTTACACCCTATCTCGCCTCTCTGGCGCAACAGGGTGTTGAATTTACAAACACCCGTTCCACGCTTACGCATACTACGAAAGTCCTGTTTAGCCTGTTGGCAGGCCGGTTTCCTTCCGTCTCGCAGGACCTCGCAGAGACCGTCCCCATCGAAAAGCCATATGCCTCCATCCCTACGATTCTCAAACATAAATTGAAATACCGAACCGCCTTTTTCCAGTCCGCAAAAGGAAACTTCGAAGCCCGCCCCGGGCTTGTCCACAACCTCGGCTTCGAAAAATTCTGGGCCAGAGACGATTTGAATAGCAACGACGCCTTTCTCGGGTATCTCGCCTGTGATGAATTTGCTATGTTGGAGCCTATAGTCCGGTGGATAACTGCCGACGATAACAGGCCTTTCTTCCTGACTCTTATGCTCTCGGTTACCCACGACCCTTATGAGGTCCCGCAATGGTTTGCCGAACCCGCAAAAGAGCCGCTCGCCAGATACCGACAGGCTGTTTCCTATACAGACAAATTCCTCGCCGCACTCGACGTCGAGCTTGCAAAACTAAATCTCACCAATGAAACCATTTTTTGCGTCATTGGGGACCACGGCGAGGCCTTTGGAGAGCACGGTCTCCTCGGTCACGAAAGAATCCCTTTTGATGAAACCCTCCGCATTCCGTTTTGTTTGCGGGCACCGTTTCTGATCCCGCCGGGCACTAAAGTCATTTGCCCTGTTAGTTCTGTTGATTTGTCTCCGACATTGCTGGCTCTGCTCGGCTTCGATCCGGGCGGTACCGGATTTGATGGCACCAACGTCCTCGCAACCATACCCGACGACCGCAAGGTGTACTTCTCCGGCTGGCTAAGCCAAAGCCCAGCCGGTTTTATAAAGGAAAATCGAAAATTCATATACTATCCAGCCAATAAAATGGTTTCTGCGTATGATTTGAGCAACGACCCCCTTGAGTTATCTCCGATAGAGTTGACAAACGAGCAAGACCGTGAAATTGCAGATGACATTGTCGCTTGGCGGCAGAATACGATTTTTCGGCTCGACCAGAAACGGCTTGGGAAAAAAATCCTTTTCAACACTTGGTTGTGCCGGTGGAACAACCGCATCGCCTCGGTCAAATATCGCCCCAGATTGTCCCCCTCTAAGCTTGCTTTGAGTACAACCGAAGAAGCGAAAGAGCAAGAGAATTAGCATAAATTCAGCACCAACCTTCAAACCCTGATTATTTATTTTTATCGACTATTGTGTTGTTTTTTGTAAACATTGGGCAAATCAAAAGCTTTTTTGTGGTTTTATTGTCAAAATAGCGTATATCGCAAAGTCTTAATATGTGAAGATAGATTAAATAGGTAAAGTTGGCGTTTACAAAAAACAACACACTGTTGAATGTTGCCAAATCTTTGTTTTATTGTAAAGACGTGCATTCAAATGTAACTGTATATTTTGCAGATTGTTAAACAGAGACACTCATCTCTTTACTTTTATTTCTTATTGTTGGCATATTTTTTGCAGATATTCACGTTTGAGCTTATTGAGTTTGATGATATTGGGCGGGACCCTCATAACCCAATATTGAAAGCAAAGGAGGAGGAAGAACCCGCCCGATTCAGAAATTTTCAGAATCGGTTATGCCGAATACTTGCCGGTTCTGCTGAATATTGCGGGGTCGTTCCGGAGGAGGGCGACTCCGTCTCTTTTTGCGCAGTTCTAAGTGCTTTTTTTCTTGACATTTAGCTCTAAATTGCGTAACTTAAGAAGTATCTAAACTTCTGGAGGCGAATATATTATGAAAAAGCTGATTTTTCTCTTGGCATACCTATTTCTAACTCTCCCTTGTGCGGCGGAAATTATCATCGTTGATGACGACTGGCCTTATGATTTCAATAATATTCAGGCGGCTATCGACTATTCCAGTGGCTTCTTCGATTATATTGTTGTTTTCCCCGGCACATACACCGGCCCGGGCAACTACGATATAGATTTTCAGGGCAAGTCCATCACGGTCCAAAGCGTTGCACCGACAGACCCTTACATAGTCGCTGCGACAGTTATTGATTGTAATGGCCTTGGCGGCGGTTTTGGCTTTTTAAACGGTGGAGATGCCAATTCTGTACTTGCCGGCCTTACAATTAAAAATGGCGTTAAGGCCGAAGGAGGGGGTATTTACTGCTACAATAGCAGCCCAACGATTATTAACTGCACAATAACTGGTTGTTGGGTGGGCTTTAGAGGTGGGGGAATCTGTTGCAGGGAACAAAGTAACCCCACAATTACAGACTGCACAATTATTGGAAATGTAGCCGATGCCGGTGGAGGGGTCTACTGCCGTTATAACAGCAACCCAACGATTACCAATTGCACAATAACCGGCAACTCGGTTATCTATGATGGTGGTGGGGTCAGCTGCGAAGAGATGAGCGACCCAATAATTACTAATTGTACAATAACCGGTAATTTTGCCGAAGACAATGGGGGCGGAATATATTCTGGACCTGGATCCGACCCAATAATTACTAACTGTGTTATAACCGGCAACGCAGCCGATGGGGAAGGTGGGGGTATCTGGTGCGAAGACACTATGACGACGATTACCAACTGTACAATCACCGGCAACTTAGCCGGGTATGATGGCGGTGGGATTTTCTGCGGAGCCGATCTTATTTCAATTAACGGCTGTATTGTTTGGAGCAATGCAAACATTGCCGGCCTAGACCAATATGCTCAGATATGTTATTACGGAGATACGGATGTATCGAATGTATGGTTCAGTTGTATTCAGGACGACGACCCCAACGATTCAGATGTTCCTTTCGGTACGGCCCAGAATAATATCGACGACGACCCGTGTTTTGTCGAGCCGGGATATTGGGCCGATGCGAACGACCCCAACATAGTTGTTGAGCCGAATGACCCTAACGCTGTTTGGCTCGACGGAGATTATCATTTGCTCCTCACCTCTCCCTGCGTTGATACAGGAGACCCCTATTTCACTTATGATGCCAATGATGTGGATATGGATAATCAGCCGCGCTTGATGGGCCGCTATGTTGATATAGGTGCCGACGAGGTTGATATTTCGGTTATAGTCGTTACTAAACCAAAGGGCGGTGAAGTTTGGGCCGCTGGCAGCATGCATGAAATAAACTGGGACAGTTACGACATAACCGGCACAGTTGATATTTACTGCGTTGTCGGAGCTTTGGTACATTATATTGGTAATAATGTCCCTGATGTTGGTAGTTACACCTGGCACATTCCATCTGATGCCCCGCCTGATTTCTACTTCAATCAAGGCCAGGTTTCGGTTGCACCGAATACTCCGGTTGCCAGTTTTGTTAGTATCCCTAGTGGCTTCTTTACGATTCAACCTTATTCACCCGGTCCGCCTGTTGTATCGAAGTGGAAATCACTTGGCGGTGATTTTGACAGGACTGGTTTGAGCGAAAACTTCGGCCCGGAGTTGGGCTGTATCAAATGGCAATTCCAGATGGATGGGCCGGTATCGGCAAGTCCTTCGATTGGCGCGAACGGCAGGGTGCATTTACCATGCGAAGACGGCAATCTTTACACTCTTGATGCCAACGGCATGCTTTTGTGGAGTTATGATACTAATTCACCGCTTCTGAGCTCTCCCTCAATAGGTCCTGATGGTACTTTATTTGTTGGCGCTGAAAACGGGAAACTTTACGCGATTGATGTCAACGGCAATCTGCGATGGGTGCATAGTACTGATGGTTTCATTTATTCTTCACCGGCTGTGGCAGCTGACGGCAATATATATGCCTGTTCGCAGGACGGTACCCTTTACGCATTAGGTCAGGACGGCAGCGAGCTGTGGAGCTTTGAAACAGGTGGCGTCGGAGTCGCCACCGGTGCAGTCTTTGCCTCTCCTGCAGTAGGCCCTAATAATACTGTGTACATCTCCGGATTTTATGACTCAAATCTGTATGCACTCGATTCGGACGACGGCAGCATAAAATGGAGCTGCACCTTTTCAGATCCCTGTGAGCCGAACGGCCCGCAGCCTTGGCAGTTTGCCTCGCCTGTTGTTGCTGCCGATGGTACTGTTTATGTCTCGCTGCTGTTAGACCCTAATCTGTATGCAGTCGACCCTAACGATGGAAGCGTAATCTGGTCGGCGAATTTGGCTGACCCATGCTATTCCTGTAAATACAGCTGGTCCGAACCTGCTTTGGGTCCTGATGGCACGATTTACGTAAGCTTCGACGACCCATATCTTCGTGCCATTGAACCGAATGGCAATATCAAATGGGCAACTCCGCTGGGTATGGTGGGCGGCTTTACATTAACCGTCGGCAGCGACGGACTTATTTATGCGGCGAGCAATGATGCTTACCTTTGCGTAATTGACCCCAATGGCGCCGAAATCGCTCGATTCAAAGGCGGCCACTGGTTGAGTTTCCCTGTTATAACAGAGGACAACGCAATGATAGTCAGCGATGCGAACAATACTGTTTGGGCAATTGGAGGCGATGACTGCGAAGGACAGTCGGCTGCTCTGCACAGGCCGCAGGATTTAAGCGCCGACTGGACTGTGAACCTTGAAGACTTTGCTTTAATTGCGAACGATTGGTTAAAGCTTAATTGTTTCACCTCGGATGAAGTACCGCCCTGTGAGGAGTATCCGGAAGATGGATTCTACTATATGGGCGATGTAGACAGGAATTTATATGTTGATTTTGCCGACGTTGCAGAATTGGCGGATAAATGGTTGAACGAGGAGTAAAAATTGTGAAATATAATACCTTTACGAAAAAAGACGTTGTCGTTGTTTTGGTCTGTACTGTTTCTCTAATTGCCAATATCGCAGCCATTGGTGATAACGGCCGAAAACGTGCCAAACAGGCCGTTTGCCTCTCGAATCTGATGAAATGGGGACAGATTTTTCAGGCCTATACTGCCGACAACGATGGTTATTTCCACGCCAGAGAGCTGGGAAGCCCTTTAGGATATTCAAGATTGTGGATATATGTCTATGAGCCGTATTATATCGACCCAACGATGCGTTACTGCCCCACAGCCACGGGCGTCACTGAGACGTCAAGTCCTTTTGGCACCTGGAACCTCGGCTTCGGCCCGTGGGAACCGGACCCTTCCTATAATGGCAGCTATGGCCTGAATCGCTGCATTATAAATATGAAAGGTGCTGCTGAAAATGACCCGAAGTACTGGAGACGAACTGGTGTAAAAGCAGCGGCTCAGGTTCCTGTGCTTATGGATTGTCAGTTTTTTAATTATTGGGGAATCTCCGACGCCGAACCTCCTCCCTATGATGGCGCCTACTACAATGAGATGCAGTGGATATGCATTAATCGACACGAAGGTTTTATAAATGTCTGTTTTGCGGATTTCTCCGCCCGTAAGGTAGGTCTTAAGGAACTCTGGACGCTTAAGCATAGTCGAACATACGACACCTGCGATATTTGGACTATATGCGGATGGGGCGGCAACCAGCAGCACTGTGCCAGTGCTTGGGATGAACAATCACCCTGGATGAAGGATTTCCCGGAATACTGAAAACCTTTGTGTAAAAAATGATTATAAGGAAATTATGAAGCCGATTGCCTTTACAAGAAAAGACATTGTTGTTGTTTTGGTCTGTATTGTTTTTCTAATTGCCAATATCGCAGCCATTGGCGATAACGGCCGGAAACGCGCTAAACAGGCCGTTTGCCTCTCGAATCTGATGAAATGGGGACAGGTTTTCCAGGCATACACCTCCGACAATAATGGCTACTTCCATACGAGGGAAGTCGGAACTCCGCAAGGATACTTCCAGATATGGCCGTATACTTATAAACCATATTACAGTGACCCGACGATGCGCTTCTGTCCGACGGCCGTAAATCCAGACGTTACCACAGGCCCGTTTGGTACCTGGAATACTAATCTTGGCGCATGGGACCCAACGGATCCTCTATTTTGGGTTCCAGGTGAAAATCAACCTCTTAACGGCAGCTATGGTATAAACCGCTACATTCTTGATATGCAGGGTGGTGGCTATGGCGATGCGTTCTGGAAACGGGCTGGTGTAAAAGGGACAGATAAAGTCCCGGTGCTCATGGATTGTCAGTATGTGACTTATTGGGCGGACTCTGACGCCCCACCACCACTGTATGATGGTGCTTTCAATTATAGTATGCAGTTGATATGTATTAACCGGCACGAAGGATTTATTAACACCTGTTTTCTTGATTTCTCCGCCCGCAAGGTTGGGCTGAAGGAAATCTGGACGCTCAAACACAGCCGGACGTATGACACCTGCGGCCCGTGGACTATCTGCGGGGGTGTTCAGCCGAACGACTGGCCACAATGGATGAGAGATTTCGAGGACTATTGAAAACCGTAATTAATCCTTTCTGTAATCAAAAAAAGCGGTGATTTTTTCTTTTAATTTCCTGCAGGCATCTGTCGGTTTATCGGCTTCGGTCACGGCCGAGCACACAGCAATTGCTTTTGCGCCGGCTTTTAAAACATCCTCTACATTATCAAGCGTTATTCCGCCGATAGCGACGTGTGCGATGCCTGTGTTGGCAAGTACTTCCGTGCCTTTTTTGACGTAATCGAGGCCGACCGGCTCAGCGGTCGGCTTTGTGCCGGTAGAGAAGACAGGACCTAAGCTTACGTAAGTAGGCAATTCTTCGCAGGCGGCGTGCAGTTGTTCGAGGCAATGAGTGCTTTTGCCGATGATTAATGGTGTTAGCTGCAATTTGCGGGCCTGCTCGAGGGGTAAGTCATTCTGTCCGAGATGCACGCCGTCAGCGCCGGTGGCGACCGCGATATCGACCCTGTCATTGATTATGCTCAGTACGTTTGTATTTTTGCAAGCTTTTGTGAATTCAAGGGCAAGGGCGGAAAGCTTGTCATCATCGATGTCCTTTGCACGCAGTTGAATACAGTCGGCGCCGCCGGTGAGGCATTTTTTAGTTAAAGAAAGCACATCGGCGGGGGTGGTGATTATTACGTACAGTCGAACGGATTTGAATTTTTCAGTTGTGTCACTGAGGAGAATAATGTTTTTTTCAAGCGTATAGGCGGAAAAACGCAGTTTTTCGATAGTCTGGGCGAGCTCGGGATTGAGGGTCTGGGTGGTTTCGGCAAGGGTGCGGAGGGATTCGGTGAGGCGCTTGCAGGCGGCGGTGAAGCAATCCCTTAAGTTGCTGCGCAGAAGCTGGTTATCGACGGTTTTGCCGGCGCCGACGTCGGTGATACTGTCGCGGGAGGTGATGAGTTCGGAGGGGTCGAGTCGGGCGATAGCGGCGGAAAGCTCGTGTCGAAGCTGTTTTGCGCAAGTGGTTAGAGGAGCTGAGGTTAGGTGAAAACGGCAGAAGTCCTCTACTACGCGGAGGGCTTCGCGGGCACGATTGAAATTGGCATCGATGATTCTGTAAACGGTATTGGTCATAACAGCTTTGATTATACGGTCTTACGCAAAATTTAACAGTGAAAACAGAAAAGAGAGAAGTTGTATGTGGATTTTAAAATTTGAGGTCTAAGGGTACAACGGCGCTGTTATATTAACAAACGTTCAAAAACTTACGAAAATTTACAAAAACCATACCAAAACAGTACCAAGATTGTACCCAAACCATACCAAAACTATACCAAAAACATACCCAAAT
>CAZDQP010000092.1:0-11385 GCA_964507485.1 uncultured Pirellulales bacterium
TTGCCGTAGATGGCTGTGTCGGTCAAGCAAGTGCATAAGAAGGTAGAAGGACGTGAAGCTGCAAAAGACGATTAAAAGTGAAGCGAGTGTATCCGGTAAAGGTTTGTTTGGGGGTAAGGAGACGAGAGCTTTATTTCGTTCTGCTCCTCCCGGTGCCGGAGTGGTTTTTGTGCGTACTGATGTTAGTGAGCCGGTGCGGATAGGTGCTGTTATTACAAATGTAGCCGAGAGAGGCCGGCGCACGGCATTAAAAAAAGGTACTTTGAGCATAGAGACAATTGAGCATTGTTTGGCCGCAGCCAGCGCGTTGGAGATAGATAATCTGACTGTGGAAGTTGATGGTCCTGAGATGCCTGCTGCGGACGGCAGCAGCGCCGAGTATTTTAAGATTCTCAAGCGGACGGGGCTGGTTGAGCAGCCGGAAAAACGTAAAGAGCTTGTTATAAATGAGCCGGTCAGCATTACCTCTGGAGATTCATCAATATATGCGCTTCCATACGCAGATGATGGTTTAAACATTACTTACGACCTGGATTACAGCGGCCATACCGGTATCGGCAGGCAGATTTTCAGCTGCCGGGTGACACCGGACGGTTTTGAGAAGTACCTGGCGCCTGCCCGAACTTTTTTGTTTGAGGCGGAGGCGAAGCAGTTTCAGGCTCGCGGAATAGGAACGCACCTTAGCCCCCGTGATGTTCTGGTTATCAGTTCTGACGGTCCGATTAAAAACAGTTTCAGGTTTCCCAACGAGTGTGCGAGGCATAAGATTGTTGATTTGATTGGCGACCTTGCGCTAGTCGGCCGTGCAATTAAAGGAAGAGTGGTTGCCTATAAGAGCGGACATTCATTAAATCAACAGCTTGTGAGAAAGTTGTATGAAGTAGCCGAGCAGCAGGACCGCATGGCAAAGTTTGGGACTGATGCCCTTTTAGACATTCGGCAGATAGCCAGAATTCTGCCACACCGATACCCATTTTTGCTGGTAGATAAAGTGGTTGAAATCGTAGGCGATAAGCGTATAACCGGGATAAAGAATGTAAGTTTTAATGAGCAGTTTTTTCAGGGTCATTTTCCGGGCACACCCATTATGCCCGGAGTTCTTGTTGTAGAGGCTATGGCGCAAATATCCGGTTTGCTGTTTGCGCAGACGCTGGAACATGTTGGCAAGCTGGCGATGCTTTTGAGTATGGATGGCGTAAAATTGCGAAAGGCCGTTGTTCCCGGCGACCAGCTTGTACTTACTGCAGAGACAGTAAGGATGCGGAGAAGAACAGCGCAATGCCGGTGCAAAGCGATGGTTGGAAAAACATTAGTTGCTGAAGCGCAAATCAGGTTTATGCTTGTAGATGAAGAAAAAGTATAATGCTCGATGCTTAATTTAGAATACCGATGAACGAAATATGAGGATTAAGATACGAAATGGCTCAGGTACATCCAAGCGCAGTAGTTAGTAAAGAAGCCCATATAGCTGAAGGAGTTATAATCGGGCCGAATTGTGTTATCGACAATGATGTTTCAATAGATACCGGTACAATTCTTGATGCTAACGTTGTTATTAGCAGGAATGTCAAGATTGGGCGGAACAACCACCTTTTCTCTAATTGTACGATAGGGGGCAGGCCTCAATTGCTGAGTCTGGGTGCGAATGATGAGATAGGAGGGCTTGTCATAGGCGATGATAATATCATCCGGGAACAGGTGACAATACATCCGAGTATTTATCCCGGGAAGTTTACAAAGATAGGAAATGAAAACTTACTTATGATTGGAGTGCACATCGGGCACGACTGCATACTCCAAGACAAGATTATTCTGAGCAACTACGTTCAGGTGAGCGGGCATTGTAAGATAGAAACGGGGGTTTGGCTTAGCGGAGTGGTTCTGTTGCATCAGTTTGTAACTATCGGCAAATGGTGCTATGCTGCAGGGTTTGCTGGGATTAATAAGGATGTTCCACCGTTTCTAATTGTCAGCGGCCATTACCCCCCAAAAGTTCGGGGTGTCAATAAACGTGGTCTGGCCAGGGCCGGTTTGAGTGAGCAGCAGCGGCAGAATATAATCGAGGCATATAAGAGACTCTATCGCCAAGGCGGAGCGCTTTTGGAGAATGCGATGGCCTTGGAGCAGGAGGACGGACTGGATGAGAATGTTAAGGCGATGCTTGAGTCAATAATCAGGAGCAGCGAACAGCGGTTCGGCAGGTATCTTGAGAAGTTTAGGCATTAGAAACGGTATCTTGCCGAACCTGGTGAAAGCTACGGGCGGTGAAATGCAAAACACGAAAATACAGACTGCTGTTATTGGTGCAGGCAAGATGGGGGCGATACATGCGAAGGTTTGTAACAACCTGCCGCAATGTGAGTTAGTGGCTGTTGTTGATACGGATATTGATAAAGCCAGAAAGCTCGCAAGAAAATATAAGTGTTCTGCATTTGCCAACTGTGGCGACGTGTTGGGTAAGGTTGAGGCGGTAACGATAGCAGCTCCAACCATTGCTCATTATGAATTAGCGAAGCTTTTCATCGAGGACGGTGTTGCGGTGATGATTGAGAAGCCGTTGGCCTCAGATGTGAATCAGGCGCGGGAGATTGTGGGGCTTGCGAAGAATCGTGGTGTTGTGGCGGCCGTTGGTCATTCTGAACGTTGTAATCCTGTTGTACAGGCAATAAAACGGCTGCAAATTGAGCCGAGGTTTATAGAAGCCACCCGTATCAGCCCGTACCCTTTCCGCTCGACAGATGTCGGTGTTGTGCTTGATGTAATGATACACGATATAGATATTATTTTGTCTTTGGCGGGCAGCAGAATTGCGAAAGTAGATGCGGTCGGCGTCAATGTAATTGACGAACAGGAAGATATATGTAATGCGAGGATAGTTTTTGAAAACGGCTGTATTGCTAACGTTACCGCTTCGAGACTCGCGCTCAAGACCGAAAGAAAAGTGAGAGTATTTAGTAGACAGGCATATCTTAGCCTGAATTATTTGGAGAAAAACGGCACGATTATAAAGGCTGACACCGATAACATCGAACTGGTAAATAAAATCCGCCAGTTAAAACAAGGCGGCAAGTTTGACTTATTGAAGACCGACTGGACAAAGCTGGTTCATTACGAGAAGTTGCAGATAGATGATAATGAGCCGCTGCGCCTCGAGCAGGAGGTGTATCTTTCGGCGGTAGCAAACAAGAAGTCCAGACCTGAGGTAAGCGCCGAAGAAGGTTTAGCGGCGATGGAATGTGCCGAAAAAATCCTTGCGTGTATTAAGAAACATAAGTGGGACTAAAAATCCTTTTTTTGTTTTTTTAAGGATGACTGATTGTTATATTTATTTTTGGAGGATTATTTTATGATTCGCAGGTTTGTATTTGTCCTGTTGATGGTGCCGTTTTTGATTATCATTGCTGCTGCCGTTCCGCTCAGGGCAGAAATCGAAGCTTACGGAGACCGGCAAATTGCTGTTGCTGAGGAACCCAATCTTGCTGTATCTGGTAAAAACGAAAGGTCAGATAAAATGGACGCAAAGCCAAAGAGGGTAAAACTGGAAACAACTCTGGGTGATATCGTTATTGAGCTTGATGATAAAGCGGCACCGGTTACAGTAAAAAATTTCCTGAGATATGTGGAGGAAGGTTTCTTCGACGGGACGATATTTCACAGAGTGATACCGAATTTTATGATACAGGGCGGTGGATTTACGGCGGATATGGTTAAAAAGAAAACGCATCCGCCTATCGTAAACGAAGCCAGTAACGGATTGAAAAATAATCGTGGCACCATAGCAATGGCTCGGACTCCACAGCCGAATAGTGCAACGTCGCAGTTTTTTATTAATCATAAGGACAACACTAATCTTAACTATGTCGACGCCCGCAGGCCGGGATATGCGGTATTTGGAAAAGTGGTCGAGGGCATGGAAACGGTGGATAAAATAGCAGTAGTTAAAACAACGAGGAAAGGGCCGCATGCTAATGTTCCCATCGAGCCTATAGTGATAAAATCGGCAAAAGTAATCTCTGATAAATAGGTGTACCTGAAGCGCAGGTTTGAATTCGGTTAAGTTTTTAACTTTAGCGCGCTGACCAACTGGTGGGCAAGGCGGGTAGGTTCGGGGATGCGGTATTTGGTTGTGCAGTCGAGAGTGATTTTTATCGCGTCTTTCAGGAGGCACTTGTTGCCTATAGAAATGAAGAGCGGCTTGACATTTGTGCGTGTTCTGACTACTGCGCCGATAATTTCATTGCCATTTTTCAGTGGGCTGTAAGAGCCCTTTTCAAGTGCAGGTTCTTCAAAGCTTCCGGTTAGCCTGCTTTTTGCGCAGCCGATGGTCGGTTTGTCGAAGAACAGGCCGAGATGAGCGGCGAGACCAAGCTTTCGAGGATGGGCGATGCCTTGGCCGTCGATGATGAAGGCGTCGGGTTCTCTTTTGAGTTTTTCAACTGCTGCGATGCAGACGGGGGCTTCGCGGAAAGAAAGCAGGCCGGGGATATAAGGAAACTCGATTTTTTGAACGGCATTTGTCTTTTCAATAATTTCGAAACCGGAGGATTCTACCGGCCCCCAAAGGTCCTTTTGCGCGGTTTGTACTCTCAAAACAACAGCAACAGCGATAATTTTCTGATTGTCCTTGCTTAGGGCGCAATCAATACCGGCAATGGTTTTCGGCTGGTTCTTCAGTTCAACCATCTGCACTTTTTTATATAAGCTTTTTTGCAAAGTTATTGCCTGAGAACAGGACAGATTCCAGTTGTGTAGCTTTTTTACTTTCATATTTGATGGCCTCTTCTGTTTATGCTGGAAAAGAGTAGAGACCGAAAATATTTTACTTTCTTGTGAGGCTTTGTTACAATCATTAGTTTGTGTTATTGCGGATTTTTCGCAGGGCAGCTACTTTTAGTGGTGAATGGATAATTATGGCAGGACGTACGGAAAAGGTGATTAAGATAACAGGTGCGGCGGAGCACAACCTTAAGAGCATCAACCTGAGCGTTCCGCGCGATAAAATGGTGGTAATTACCGGGATTTCTGGTTCCGGTAAAAGCTCTCTGGCCTTTGACACTATTTACGCCGAAGGCAGGAGAAAGTATGTCGAATCGCTCAGTGCATACGCACGTCAGTTTCTTGAGCAGATGCAGAAGCCGGCTATATCGGATATTACGGGCCTGCCGCCTACAATTGCAATTGAACAGCGTAGCGCCAGCAGCAATCCACGCTCGACTGTGGCTACTACAACCGAAATCTATGATTATTTTAGGTTGCTCTTTGCCCGTGTTGGTCGGCCGCACTGCTGGGTCTGTGGCAGGGAGATTACAAGCCAGCATTCATCGCAAATAGTCGAATCGATACTTGCCCATCCGGAAGGTACTAAAGTTCAGATATGCGCGCCCCTGGTTCGCGGCAAAAAAGGCGAACATCGAGAGACTTTTGCCGGCATACAGCGGGAGGGTTTTGTGCGTGTGCGTGTTGACGGCGATATTTATGATTTAAAGAATGTTCCGCTTTTGAATAAGAAAAAAAAGCACGATATTGCGGCTGTTGTCGACAGGTTGATTATTAAGAAATCGGTTCGTGTTCGGTTGGCTGATTCGGTGGAGACGGCTCTAAAGCTGGCTGACGGGGTTGTGCTGGTACTGATACAGAAACCCGAAGCTGATACGAAAGACGGCAAAGAAAACAAGTGGAAGGAGGTAATCTATAGCGAAAAGTTTGCCTGCTCCAAACACCCCCAGGCGTCTCTTGAGGAAATGTCGCCGAGATTATTCAGCTTCAATAGTCCGTACGGCGCCTGCAAAAGCTGTGATGGCCTTGGTACGATTCTGGAATTCGACCCTGATTTAATCGTCCCGGATAAGAGTGTTTCGCTGGAGCGTGGGGCCATAGAAGCATGGCGCAAGGGGGGCAAGCGAATGAACATTTATTATAATCGGCTTGTCAAAAGATTCTGCAGGAATGTCGGTACCAGCAAGTCGATACCGTTTGAACAAATACCGAAAGACATAAAGAAAGTTTTACTGTACGGTACCACGGTATCTGATACGAAAAAATATGGTTTTCGGTTTGAAGGTGTTATACCGAACCTTGCACGGCGATGGAAAACAACAAGCAGCGAGTATGTCAAGGCAAGACTGCACGGTTTTCTTTCGGAGCAGCCTTGCCGAAGCTGCGGCGGTGCAAGGCTTCGACCTGAGGCCGTTGCAGTGACGGTGGGGAACACAAGCATACACCAGTTGGCTTCATTGAGCATTGAGAAGGCACAGGAATTTTTCAATAAACTGGTATTAAATGAAGAGCAGTTGTTAATAGCGACCCAGATACTAAAGGAGATAAAGGCCCGGCTTAAATTTATGGTCGATGTAGGCATCGGTTACCTGACGCTGGACAGGAGAAGCAGCACACTTGCTGGCGGGGAAGCACAGCGGATTCGTCTGGCCACGCAGGTCGGTAGTGGTCTGGTGGGGGTCTGTTATGTGCTTGATGAGCCGACGATAGGCTTGCACAAGCGAGATAACAATCGGTTGCTTGGCATACTTAAGCGTCTCAGCAAGCTTGGTAATACGGTTCTGGTTGTGGAGCACGATGAGGATATTATCAAAAGCGCAGACCATATTATAGATATAGGTCCGGCGGCGGGTGAGCATGGCGGCGAGGTTGTTGTCCAGGGCGGCTATGAGACGGTTGTCGGCTGTTCCGGGTCGCTGACCGGGGCCTATCTAAGCGGCAGGAAAAGGATAGCCCTGCCGATGAAGAGAAGAAATTATAATCTCAGGAGGTGCATAGAAGTAAAAGGTGCCGCAGAGAACAATCTTAAAAATCTTGATGTGAAGTTTCCGCTTGGGGTTTTTATCTGCGTGACGGGCGTCTCTGGCTCTGGCAAGAGCACTCTGGTTAGCCAGATTTTGTTGAGGGCCTTGAGGCATCGGCTTTACTCATCTCGTGAGAAGCCGGGTAAGCACAAGACTATCCTCGGCGCTTCGCAAATAGACAAGGTTATAGAAATAGACCAGTCGCCGATAGGTAAAACGCCGCGAAGCAACCCGGCGACATATACCGGCGTGTTTGACCTGATAAGAAAACTGCTTTCTATGACGCGGGAGGCGAAAATTCGCGGCTATAAAGCGGGACGGTTCAGCTTCAACGTCAAAGGCGGGCGCTGTGAGGACTGCAGAGGGCAGGGGACAAGGAAAATCGAGATGCATTTTTTACCTGATGTATATGTAACCTGTCAGTCCTGCCGGGGCAGGCGATATAATCCGGAGACACTGCAGGTTACGTATAAAGGCAGGAATATTGCTGATATACTCGATATGAGGATTGAGGAGGCGCTTGGTTTCTTTGCTAATTTCCCGAAAATTGTGCGAATACTGCGAACACTCAATGATGTTGGTATGGGTTATATGCAGCTGGGACAGTCATCAACGACGCTTTCGGGCGGTGAGGCCCAGCGGGTGAAGCTTGCCGCGGAATTAGGCAAGGCAGCTACGGGGCGTACTTTGTATCTGCTCGACGAGCCGACGACGGGCCTGCATTTTGCTGATATTCATAATTTGTTAAATGTGCTGGGCCGGCTGTGTGATATGGGCAATACCGTTGTGGTAATCGAGCACAATCTTGATGTTATCAAGATGGCTGACTATATAATAGACCTCGGGCCGGAGGGAGGAGATGCCGGCGGCGAGGTAGTTACCGCAGGCGAGCCGGAAAAGATAATAAAAAACAGAAAAAGTTACACGGCCAAGTATTTGAAAGACAAATTGAGAGCTGATAAAAAAGAGAAATAAAAGGATATTGTAAGAGGGAATGCTTAATGGTCGTTGCAACAGTTAAGTGGGTTGGGGGTGTTGACGGCTTTCTGGAGCTAATAGACCAGCGGAAGTTGCCCGGTGAGTTTATCAAGGTGCAGTGTCGGGATGTTGAGCAACTCTATAATGCGATAAAGACACTTACCGTTCGAGGGGCTCCGGCTATAGGGGTTGCGGGGGCTTACGGACTGGTTTTGGCGATACAGAAGCTTGGTACTCAGAATTCGATTTCGGATGCAGTTGAATGTTTGAAAGAAGCTGCTGATTATCTCGGCTCATCGCGCCCGACCGCGGTGAATTTGTCCTGGGCGCTGGATAGAGTTAAAAATAAGGCGGAGAAATTTGTTGCCGACAAAGTTGAGGCAACTTTACGGGAACTGCAGGAGATAGTTCTGGGAGAGGCGAATGCTATTTGTCAGGAAGATGTGGATATGTGCCGTCGAATCGGGGCCAACGGCGAGAAGTTTATCAAAGATGGGATGGGTGTTTTGACGCATTGTAATGCCGGCGCGCTGGCAACAGCAGGGCAGGGAACGGCGTTGTCGGTAATGTTTGAGGCGCATAAAAAGGGGAAGAAGTTTAAAGTATATGTTGATGAGACAAGGCCATTGCTGCAGGGTGCCCGGTTAACGGCGTGGGAGCTGAAACAAGCCGGGATCGACGCGACGGTTATCTGTGATAATATGGCGGGGTGGCTGATGAAGCAAGGCAAAATCGATGCGGTGATAACCGGAGCCGACCGGATTGCGGCAAATGGGGATGCGGCAAATAAAGTCGGAACTTACAGCTTGAGCGTTTTAGCTGGAGAACACCGTATACCTTTCTATATTGCTGCGCCGTCAAGCACGTTTGATTTGCATATAAAAAGCGGCAATCAAATACCTATTGAGCAGAGGGCCGCTGATGAGGTGCGGTCGTGCGGAGGCAGGCAAATAGTGCCGGATGGGGTGGAGGTTTATAATCCCGCATTCGATGTTACAGAAGCGGGGGACATCACGGCTATCATTACCGATGGCGGGGTGATAGAGAAACCCACACCGGAGAAGGTAGCTGAGCACTTCAAGCTGCAGGCGGGCAGCTAATCTACGGCTAAGACTTCGTTGACTTCGGGCACTTTTTCCCGGAGGATTCTTTCGATACCGGCTTTCATTGTCATTGCAGCGCCGGGGCAGCCCTGGCAGGCGCCCTTAAGCCGTAATTTGACGTTTTTATCATCATCTGTTCCCACCAGCTCGACGTCTCCGCCGTGGTCTTGCAGGGCGGGTCGGACAACAGAATCAATCAGGTCTTTTACCTTCTGCTCGAAGGTCTGCTCTGTGTTAGTTTGGCCGCAGCCGCATTGTTCGCACATTATGAGTCTCCTAAGTTTATTTACTTTACGGCCCTATTATAGCGGCTGTTCAGCTTTAAGCCAGTTACTTTTTGAACGATATAAAATTGGGTTCGTTTGGGTTCGAATTGGGTTCGTTTCGGCATTGTGGTACATTTTCATATTCCTTTGCTACATAAGCGGTTAAGTTGATTTTTCATATCAGAAATTGGGTTCGTTTTGCATAATTTGTTATTTTTGATTGATTGAAATCTCGTATTGCGCAGCGCGTATCGCGTATTGCGAAGTAAAGGAAAAGGTAAAAGTAAGCTAAAGTTTTGTTTCTTAATTTTTCTCATAATGTTTTCCTTTAAGAACAGACTATCGTCCTCTCATAATTGGACGGACCTGCGCGTTTGATGCGAAAAAGGCAGAGTCTTTGAGGGTGTGGTTTTGGTTAAGTTGTTGTAATTAAAGAAATAAAAAAATTTACATTTTCCCCGTTTTGTTATTACAAACCCCTGCGCATTTGATTGAATTCCGCTTAAGCGCCGCGGTGGCTTTTAAACACTTATTGCGCAGTGCTGCCGTAGGCCGCAACGAAGAGACGAAAAGTAGTTCGCTGAAAGCGAACATAAAAAGTATCTGAGCAGGAGGCAGCACAAGCAAGCCCCCGTCGCAAGCAACGGGGCTAAACGATAAGGAAAAGCAATGAATCGCGGGGCAAACCGAACCCCGTCATGGTGATGACGGGGCTAAACGAAATTGAGATTGCCATGCTACACTCGCAATGACATTTCTGCGCTGTGCTACGAGAGGACACAACAGCAAAGTGCGGTTTTGATTGATAAGAGAATAGCGGGCAGCATTCAGGACCACCGACGGGGCTAATGGTATCTCTTTCATTATTTTGTCTTACCTACCACACGAACACCTTCAGAAAAGGGAAATCCTCAAAAGACAAACGACGTTTTCTGAGGGTTCAACTACCAAATTTCTAACGTTCCGGATCAGCCGCGAGTGAAACGAGTCGGCTGCATCCGGTTGTTAGAACCCTTTCTTTCTCCTATCCTCGACAATTTTCTTGATGATTGCCTTGAACGCTTTGATATAGTTGTGGTTCGGTTTGTAGGTCTTGCCAGCAAGCTCGACGGATAAGTTTGTATAGTATCCTCTTTGAGACTTCTTCTGTTCTTCGGTCGCAGTTGTTTTGATTGCCTGCGTCGCCCACTTCCTCAACTCCTCAAGCTCATCGTTCGTCAGGCTGATTTTTGACTGATGAGTATCATATGATTCTATGGTGGCACGCGTAGCCATCAAATCTTTCCGAAAGGTGTGATAGGTACAATCCAGCTTTCTATCCGAAATCTCTATGACTGTCAGCCCTGAGGAGTTGTAGAATATCTTCAGGTTAGATTCTTCTATTTTCTTCAGATACCCAATCAAAACCAAGGTGCCATTTTGGTCTTGGAGATAGAAATTTCCTTCCTGTGTCAGTGCGGGTACGTTGAATTCCTTCTCAAATATGACGCATCGTCCAGGATGCTTGTGCTTGAATGACAATTCGTTCTTGTCTAGTTTGCCCTTCAAGAGTTTCACAATCTTGGCAGCCGTTGGAAACGTCTTATCGTATTTTTCAACCCTCTCGATCTTGGTGACCTCACCTTGAAAAACGAGAGTGCTCATCTTGTAGAGTTGCTCCGGCGTGTAGGATCTACCCCGAGTTTCTCCGAGAGCCGACATGGTGAAACAAAGCAAAGCGCACAGAATGAAAGTGATTCGCAAGGATCCGTTCTTCATGATTTTATCCTCCCAGTTCTAACAATGATTATACAGTCTGTTTTGGCGAATGCGAAAACAGCTTTTTCATGTGACAATATTATGGCCGATTATCGAGATGGAGTAAAGGGAAAAGTTGTGAAGTGCTGCCGGGGGGCGCAAAGTTTTCGTATTGCGTAGTTCGTATCGCGTATTGCGAAGTGGTGCCGAAGGCATACGAGTAAGAAAGTATCCGAGCAGGAGGCAGCACAAGCAGATTTTTTTGGTGCGGGGGATTGAGAAATGGCAAATGGCTGATGGTTGCAGGCCCAGCGGCTGGCTGATAGAATGGCAGGAAAGGAAATTTTGTAAGGTAAACTATGGGCATTCTTCCGACTTTATTTCTGGTATTGGGGGCAGTGACAATCGTTATTGTTCTGGTAATGTTAGCCCAAGGATGGAGACCGGACATAGAGGAGGAAAAGGAAGCGTTCGACAGCAAGGTTTTGCGCGGCAATAATC
>CAZDQP010000093.1:0-11332 GCA_964507485.1 uncultured Pirellulales bacterium
CTAATGACCTGTCCCTCTTAGCCAGTATTCCACAAACTGGGCAAAGTCTGATGCATCCACCACACCGCTTTCGTCAAAATCTGTCCCCTCACACCAGTCAGGATAAACGCAGGTATCATCCATCCACCTACCTGCAAAAATAGCATAGTCGGTGAAATCAACCGCGTCATCCAGATTCAAATCCGACCGGCACCAGAGCCAATAGTTGGCAAAATTGAATAAATCCACCGAATCAACCCCGCCGCTGCCGTCTGAATCGCTGTCTTTGCACCAGTCAGGGTCCATACATGTATCATCCATCCAGTAAAAAGCAAAGATTGCATAATCAACAAAGTCCAATACCCCATCACCATCCAAGTCCATCGGCAATACCCCCATAAACGTCACAAGAACATCGTGCTCCGCCTGGACATTATACAGCGTATAGCTCCTGTCACCTTCCTGAACGCTGTTCCCGTCCAGATACCACCTGTCAACCGCATAGCCGATATCCGGCTCCGCCGTAAATGCCGCATCCTGGCCGATATCCACATCAAACACACCGTTCGGCTCAACCGTCCCATTCATCCCAGCAGAAGCGCTAATCGAAACATAAGGACACGGCTGCGTACTCTGGCACCCAAGCGAGGTCCATGCCGTATCTATCCAGTCCCCGTTTCTCGCCCTGACTCGATAACAATACTCTGTATCACAATCCAGGCCGCCCTCCTCCCAGTAAGTATTAGTGGTCCAGCCGGAATTTGTCACCTCGGTAATGTTCTCGCACAAATACTGCGTTCCGCCCGGATTACCATTCGCCGTCCAGTTGGCACGAATACTCCCTTCGGTCACATCAGAGAAAGACGCCGCGCCCGGAGCATTGGCTAAGGTATACGCGCTCGAAATTGCGGAATAACCAGTCGCATTTTCGCCGGCGGCGCTGTCCTTCGCACGAACGCGATAGCGATACTGATGGTTCGCCTGCAAACCGGAATCCGTATACGTTGTGCTCGTTTGCCAGCTCGAGTCCGTGCCCCCCGTCCCGCCGGTCGGGCTGTCATAAAAATCAAACAAATAATATATGGGCGTTGTCGAATCTGTTGCCGTAGTCGCAACCATTGATATAGACGATGTGCTCGCCGCATACGGCTCAGTGTTCCACGTCATCGGGTCCGGACTCGGCGGCGTAGTGTCCTCTGCCTCTTTGTAATAATATAGCGTAAACGTATCGCCCGCATCACCAATGCAGTAGTGAGAATCATATGATCTGAATGGCGCAATAATAACGTAATAAGTTCCGCTCGACGAACACGTCCACTGGTAGTTATTCGGCGAGAAAAACGGCGAAGTGCAGACCCCATCATAACCTGCAAGGATGCTGCAGGAGCTGTTCGTTATCTTAATGTCAGGGTCAAAGCCGCTATTGGTCCCGCTTCCGGGAGAATCGGGGCACAAATCAAAGTGATACGTCGCCCCGGCCTGCCCGGTAAACTGACCAACCCACTTGCCGTAATTGCCGCAATTCCCGCTCACACTATAACCCCACACCGTTGTCCCTATCGACCCAAGATATGCGTCCTCCGGCTCGCACTCATCACACTCACGGATAGTGGGACAGCCGCCGTAGATATAACAAATGCCTTGTATATCGCAAATCTGAAGCGCCCTTTTTATCTGACCCGTATATATATATCCATACATTACATTAGCGCTGTCGCCGCTGTCGTAAAGGTCGTCCAAACTCAGCCAGTGCCCGAACTCATGAAGCCCGACCGATTGAACGTCCATCTGCGACGAGCTCGGAGATGTGCTCCAGTTGTAACTCGGGTCATTGTACACAATATCGCATTCAATCATCTCACCCCCCGCATAATACCAGTAGTAGGTCGTGGCAACCGAGCCGGATGTGCTCCCCCACATAATCTCATTTACAAAGTTCTGCGTGGACGATGTTTGACTGTGAGTCCCAACATACACAAACGTGAAATTGGCACCGACGTCGTTCCATGTGTTCGCCGCCGCCCGGACCGCCAATCCTTCACCCGTGCAGTCCGATGTATTTTCATTTATCTTGAAGTTGACCGATGGCGATGACCCCGGCCAGCTAACACCGCTGTCAAGGTAGCATTGCGCTGCGCGGGCCTCTGCCTGCAACACCTCGTATTTCTCCTCCAGAGAAGCCATAGCGCCCGGCTCTCGTCCTATTCTCTTCACAGTCTGTATGAAACTATCCGCCGTTATCTCGGAATCTTCCCGAAAAATCCTGCCCCCGCGAATCGGCACCTTGCCGTCAATACCCCGTCGAACGGTCAAAGGTCGCCCCCCAAGAAACACAATCGCATCTTCATCAACCGTAAAGACGGCCGAATCGCTCACAACCTCCACAATGTCCCCGACCCTCCCGCCGACCACCTCGAAACTCAAAGCATCATCCTTGACATCGCCCTTGATTTTATCAAGAACCGCAACCCCCACGCTCGTATAGATATGCCTGCCTCGCGAGTCCTCTTTCCATTGACACTCTGCGGAAACCACTTTCCCCCTTACGATGACTTCCGCCCTCTGCACCATCTCGGAAACACTCTCCCTTTCCAGCATACCAGCCACGGCGGAAGAATCGATATCACCGAAAATAACCAAAAACAGGGCAATCTTAACCGCCCCGCGTAGTGTTTTCGCCACGGCTGTTTTAAGGGAAACATCAGTCGAATGTGTCATTTACACCTCCTCCATAAAACAAAGCCGGCCTATTTCTTACAAAACAATATATTCTACATATTCTACGCTAAAAATCCTCCTAAGGTCAAGAAAATTGTCAAATCAGAGCCTCGATAGTTATAGAGCGGTATTCCAAAAATATTTAACTCCGCAATTTATTGCGTGGATTACAGGGGTAAATTTACAGAGCCGCAGGACGTAAGTCCGCGGTAAATTCTACCAAATCGGTTAGCCCCCAATTTTATTATTGGGGGTTATTTATTTCACTTGTGCTGCCTTTCGTAGCGTAGCGCAGATCCTCGATTGCTGCTAACTTGCTCCGCTATCGGGGACCCAATCCTGGTTGCTTGCCCTGTGAGATGCGCCGTTTGCTATCTCTCCGGGGCGGCCTCCGGCAGCACTTCATATACCAAAACTGCTGGCCCTGCCGGCGCTTCCTTATCGTTTAGCCCCCAGCTTCGCTGGGGGTCAAAAACCCACGAGAGGAACGCTTTTCTTTTCTAACCGAACCAACCGGCCTGGGCCGGTGCCTCGCCAGCCCGCTTTGGAACTACTTCTCTGAACTACCGAGGACGAGAGAGTATATCTGTTGCCGTTAAATAAATGATTGACTTGCTTGTGCTGCCTCCTGCTCGGATACTGTTTTAATGTTCGCTTTCAGCGAACTACTGTTTGTTTCCTCGTCGCGGCCTCCGGCAGCACCGCGCATAGAAACCCCACCGCTTTATTTTACCCGCAATCCTTAATATTTGCTGTTGTGTCCTCTCGAAGCGGAGCGGAGATCCCCGCATGTCTTAAGCGGGGACCCACTTTTCTCGGTCATCTTTCCAATTTACTCCGCCCTTACTATAAGATATCCCTTACGGCATTCAGGGTTTTGTTATGCCACTGCTCCAATTGCAACTGGCACAGTTTTTGGAGGCAAGGTCGTCTCATCTATTGCCATAATTGAAGTTTATTCGTTATCACTAATATGTAAATTGATATGTTTCCGGATTATTTATCCAGTTCACGACTTCTTTTATTGGATCATTTGAATCAAGCCAATAGTCGGGCAGAAAACCTTTGTCACCATGACAATCAGGATGAATCTCAATGTATTTGGTCAATTGCAGTTTTATCAATGAATTTTTTAAGCAGTAACTCATTTTACTAGAAAAAACAAAAGCACCACGGGAGTTTTCTCCAATTAATATTGAATTTGGTACTGAGGATTTAATTCTTGCTAAAGTCGTCTCTCCGGCAGATGCATTATAATGGTTGGATAAAATAATAACTTTTCCTTTATAAGTCCCCATTTCATGTTGTTTAATATTTCTGTTCTCAATTTCCCAATAACGAAGTGGGTTTTCTTTTTGAATTGTATGTTCGGAATTCATTTTATCAAAAAATAGCTTAGTATGTGGTGGACATGAATCAGTAACCAAACCATCTTTAGTGTACCAGGAGTTTGACATATCTTTTAACACCGATTGACAAATTGCAGGTGAATGGAGTTTGAGAACATAGCTTTTATCAATTACCGCATCATTTAAATTGATTATGAATTTATTGCCCCACTCTGAATCTCCACCAGTATTGCCAATCAAGTTGAGAATAAATAAATCCTCATTTCTTAATTTTTTCCCGTATTCTACGAACTCCTCTATCTGCCCGGCGTATTTTCTGCCTGAGAATTTCCATATCTTAAGTATCGGTATATTTCTAATGCGGTCAATCTGAAAAGCAGGCGTATTTGGCGTATTAATTACTTCTCCTATTTTGCATTGATGGAGAGGCAAATCACAAATTCCACTTTTGAAACTGAGTTTTAGAAGTTTGGGATTTTCGTATGCAAGAATTCCTATCAAATATTGCTCGGATTTGTTGTTCGACAAAGTTTTGTATAGATACTTAACACAATCAGTGTATTCATCACCAACAACAATTCCATTAACTTTTGACTGTAAAACCACATATTTACCGGCCTTTTTTTCAATAATGACCTCTGTAAAAAACGGCAGTATTCTTTTCTTTAGCTCCCTGTTTTTAAAACCAATAATCCGTGAGTGTCCATCATTAATAAACTTAAGGTGATTATACATGATGTCCTCGATTTGCCTTACTGAAATACTGTCTGTTTCGGAGCTTTTTACTAAATCTTTTAATTCAAGAAAACACTTGGAAAAATCTACACCTTGTTTTTCCCAATATACCTTTCCGCTATAGGCTGTTTTAATAAAGTATTTAAACATCTCTATATCTTCTCGGGCCTGATTCTTGGAAATGTATTTTGGGCAAGGCTTATCAACATAGTCAGGTATTTCTTTATATTCCACAGCCCTTGATAAACTGTCAATATATGAGCTTAGAAAATCAGGTAAAGTATCTGTTTGTCCTGTTTTAAAACCGAAAGAAACAGGCAATAATGTAAATATTGTTAATGACAGAGTGATGAATAATTGTTTTTTCATTGCTTATCCTTTTATTTAATCATGATATTTCGTTTGAATGCGGCTATTGGCATTGGCTTTGATGGTTTATATTATTTTCACGCAAATATTACTATAAGCTGTATTTGTTACTGTTTTGTTACAGTTTTATCTTTTTTTAATTTTTTCCCAACCTCGAAAACCCCGAAACCGCTGGCTTGTCGGCGGCGTATTTAGCTCCGTAATTTATTACGGGGTTCTATGTATTTGCTGCTGCATCCTCCTGTTCGGTACTTTCCCCATTTTACTTCGCGGCTTCGCCGCTGCGTAATACCCAAGGTTCCTCATTGCGGCCTCCGGAAACAACAGCAAAAAAATTGTCATTCCTGCGAAAGTGGCCTTGCCATGCCTAAGGTGCAGGAATCCAGTTTGAAAAGCCCCCGCGGCGCTTGAGCGGGGTAAAATCAATCAAAAACGTTAGTAGTCAGATACCTAAAATCCATTTTTTTAAAATTTTTTTACTCCTTTTCTCACAACGACTTAGCCAAAACAGCATCTCGAAAAATCCCGAAATTTTCGCATCAAACGCGCAGGTCCGTCCAATTATAGAGGCAGCGATAGTCTGTTCTTAAAGGAAAACATTATGAGAATAATTAAGAAACAAAACTTTAGCTTACTTTTACCTTTTCCTTTACTTTGCAATACGCAATACGCGCTACGCAATACGAAATTTCAATCAATCAAAAACAACAAATTATGCAAAACGAACCCAATTTAAGACAAAGTCAAATTTTTATAAGCTCAATGAAATGAAGGAATTACAACGAAAAATGCGAGTTGAACACTTGGTCAAAACGAACCCAATTCGAACCCAAACGAACCCAATTAAAAACCCCCCGGCAGCAAACCCGTCGGGGGGTATTTGGTCTCAAATCGCTTTTCTCAACAAGACCCTATTTTTACACGGCACTTACCCGCGTTTAATCGTCGTCCTTTTCATCTCTGGCATAATTAACCGTTGGGCCTCCGAAATTCGTCCTTTCATAGCCGTCGACCTCCCGCTGCGTAAGACTCGGCTCGATTACAATCGTCGGCGTTATGAAAATTATCAGCTCGTTGGTCTTGACCTCTTCTTCCACATCCGAGAACATCTGCCCCAGAATCGGCACATCACCAAGCAACGGCACTTTGGAAATCTCCTGCGTAACCTCCCTTTTACGAAGCCCGCCCAGCACAACAGTCTGACCATCCTTCACTAGCGCCTTTGTATCAACCTCTCGCTTATCGACGGTCGGCGGCGAAGTAGTACCCACACGAACACTAAATTCCGGACTGATATCCAGTCTTATCATCCCGTCCCTTGTCACATGCGGCTTGACCTGAAGCTCAACGCCGACATTTTTAAACTTGACTGAGTCCGTAATAGTAGAGCCCGTCGTGCTCTGCTCCGTGTAAGGTATCTCGCTTATGATTTTGAAGTCGGCCGTCTCATTATCAAGCACCAGAATTCGTGGATTCGCCAGAAGTTTGGCCCCGACCTCCGTGCGCAGAACGCTCAACGCAATCTCTACATTCATAGTATCAAGAAGACCGAGTCGTATAGTACCCCCTGTCAGCGTTTCAAATTCACCGCCCACAAATGGCTTACTCTTTCTATACAAATAACTGCTCGTTCCGAGTCCGGCAGTATTCTCCTGCCAGGCTGTCGTCGCATTTTTAGTAGAATCGCTTGCAGTTTCATACTCTTGCTTAGTCAAATCAAAATCTCTCTCATGGTCAATTGTGCTTATTGGGGTGTTTCTCCCGGCCGTCCAGTCCGCTCCAATATCGAAACCTTCTGTGGAGGTTACATCATAAATTCTTACTTCGACCAATACCTGTGGTGTTATTCGGTCAACTTTCTCGATGAAAGAATCCATCGCCTTGATATTGCTTTCGCTGTCTTTGACTATTATATCGCTGGTACCCGGACTGGAAGATATTGTACCTCGCTTGGAGAGGAATTTCTTCAAAGCAGCTTCGACGTCCGCAACATCCGCGTAAGTAATATGATAAACCCTTGTATCGGTCCTTTCCTCCTCTATTCCAATCTCTTCAACCGGCACTACACTTATCATGTTCTTATCTATCACACACCCATAGCCGTGCAACCTAAGAATACTTTTCAGCGCTTCTTTTAGCGGCACATTCGTAAGCGTAGCGGTCACATAACCGGTAACAGTTGGACTTGTGATAATATCTACGTCCGCCTGCTCAGCTATCATCCTTATCACGTCCTCAATAGGTGTGTTTTTGAAATCGACGCTTATTGTCTTCTTCATCCGCTCTTCAAGAGTCGTCGAGGTATCTTCCTGCTCTGCTGACATCATACTTGCGATACCGTTTTTAGCTATCGCGGTAAGAATCGTTGAAACTTCCTGTCGTTCCAAATCCTCGTTTAAGGCACTGTTCATTGGAGGCCCGACAACCACTGACGTCCCATTCTGCTCCGAATCATCATAATTTGTGGTGCCGTTCATATCTGGAATCGTTGAAACCTCATCAGATTCCTCATTACCGTTCTGAGCCACAGAGATAGCAGAGGCGGTAATAAAGAATACGAGAATTATCAACAACTTCAATCCTTTATATTTCATCGGGCTTTTCATAACAGATCCCTTTCACAAATCGGCTGTAAACCAGCACAGTGTTCACCGTTGAACCTTTTTCGTCCATTTTTTGCCGTTTACTTCAAATTCAACACTCTTTTCGTTTATTTTCGTGACGACAACACCCAATATGTTATCACCCTCATGTACTATTTGGTCGTCAATAACTGCAGTCGGATTATCCTCGCTATATACAATTCCTTTTACGACTAAACCATCAACATCGGCGGCCTGGCCCTGGCCCGTTGAAAAAGTCTTGACCGGCTCAAATTGCATAGGGTCACGAAGCGTTGTCGGATAGGGGTCTGGAACCTTCCAGTCAAGCTTATCCTTTGAAGCAACAGCAGCAGTCTGCACCGGTCCTGGTCCTGGCTTCTTAGGCCCTGTTATCTTCTGTGAAGGTGAACTAAATAATCGGATAAATACAAAAATAAATATAACAAACAAAAGCGGAACAAATACCGCCATCGCTTTTTGTTTTGCAGGGACCTTAACTCCAGGTTTTTGTGCAAAGAGCTTGCTTGTAATTTGCCCCAGCATCTGCTGCAATTGGCTTTGCACCGCACTCCTTTTGGCAGTATTAGCTTTGGGTCGTTTAGCTACTTTGGGCTGCTGTTCGGACTTCGGCTTTGTAGGAGTCATATGGCTCGGAACAGGTGCTTTCTTAGCAGGTGGCTTCAGAGCCGGAATTTCAGAAGAGATTTGGTCCTGCTGACCACCCGCAGGCGCAGTAGATGGCTGCTGTACGCCGTCGCCTTTTGGAAGCGACGCACTGTTAAAAATCGCCGAGACGTCCTTGTGCAAGCCTGGCTTATATTTCGACATTATCTATCTCCTCAACCAGTGCCCTGTTGCTTATTTTCTCCGTTACAACCTTACCGTTGATTATCTCATCAGCCAAAGCGCTATATTCAATAGCACCTCTGCTTGTCGGGTCGTAAGTCAAAATTGACTCACCGGTACTTGGGGCCTCAGCCAGCCTCACGTTCCTGTGAATAACTGTATCAAATACCAAATCACCAAAGAATTCCCGCATTTGCTGTTGAATCTGCCTGCTGAAAATAATCCTGTCTTCAACAAACGTAAGCAACAAGCCAAGGATTCTTACTCTGCAAGGATAGAAATGCACTTTGATAATATTAGCAGTCTCGAACAATTGTTTCAGGCCTTCCATCGCATAATAATTAACCTGAACAGGCACGACAACATCTGTGCTGGCTACAAGTGCATTCAGGGTCAGCAAACCTACCGAAGGCGGACAGTCAATAACACACATCTCATATTCGTCGCTTATTGTTTTGAGTTGTTCGCTCAAAACTAATTCTTTCTCAAGCGCATCGGCCAACTCAAGCTCAGCACCTGAAAGCAAGATATTACTTGGTGCTATATCAAGCCCTTCGATGTTTGTACTTATTACGACTTCGGATATTGGAATTCGTACGTTCGCAAGAGCATTATAAATGGTTTTGTCACAGGACTCGGGGCTATGTCCTAACCCTAACGTAGCGTGGCCCTGTGGATCAAGGTCGATTATCAGAGTCCTCTTGCCTTTCCAGGCAAAAACAGCAGCAAGATTCACCGCAGTAGTTGTCTTGCCACAACCACCTTTCTGATTTGCTATTGCTATTGTTCTCATTTTCACTTTATCCCACAAATTTATGTCGGAGGTTCTCTGGCTCCTTTAACTGCTTCGTACCTTACTGACAAAAACCGCCAAATTCATTTGCACTTTATGTTCTGAAGCCCCTTTGCCTGCACGAGTTATTGCGAACTTATCCACAAAGATGACAGGTTCATGCCTTTCTAGCGCATTCAGCAAAGATGCAAATTGGTTAAAATCCGCCGTGGTAAAGCTGATATCAATTCGACTTTTAGATATATATTTAACGGACTTCTTCTTCTTTCTGGTCTGTCTGCCCTTTTTCGTTTCTATACTAAACGAATTGACTTTTTTATCGTTGGCAATTTGACTTATATCAAATGTCACGTTGGCCGAATCTTCGAAATCAATGGCAAAAATCTTCAATTTGTTCCGCAATTGCTCAATCTCTTCATTCAACTGTATTATAGTTTCCTTCTGCGCCGCTTTTAGTGCGGAGTCGTATGTCTGCTTTTTATCTGCGAGTTGCTTTTCGAGCTGTTTTCTGAAGTTTACCTGCGGTGACAGCACAAGTATATAGATGATTAAAAACAGTACGAAACAAACCGTCCACACCAAAGCCATCTTCGCAAAATATTTTCCATAAGCTGATTTCATAAAAACCTGTTATATCTCCGGTCTGAAAATACAATCTATATCATACGACACAACGTCCTGGCCCTCAAAGATATCAGCTTCCTGCGAAACTACTATGTCTTCTATCTTCGGCGCAAGCACTGCCGAAAAACGAAGACTATCCATAAAATCCTTAACAGATTTATCATTGTTGGCCTGTGGCCTTCCACTAATACTCATCTGCAACGTGTTTGCCTGAACACTGATAGTGGTCTTTTTCTTGGGATCTTTCTTGTCTGGGACACTTTTCTTTACAGCTCGTTGCTTTACCGCAAGCTTGGTCAAGACCATCGAATGTGGTATTTTTTCTACCACAGTCGCCAAAATAGGCGACCATTGAGTTTGTCTGCCAATGGAGGAGGAAACTTCTGATAAACATTTACTTATCTTTTCTTTCTCTTCTTCGAATGATCCCTGCAGCTCTACCGCGTCCGACAACGCCTGAATGTTTTTGTCATAATTAACTATTTCCTGCCTCGCAACTTTTATAACAATCCTATTGCTAAAATAATAACCCAGCATTGCCACCGCAGCAAAAAAAGGTACTGCAAACGCCAGAGCGGCAATAGCCGCACCCCAAGGCTTCTTCTTTATCGGAATACCTTGCCCCTTTAACAAATCTATCGTAAACATATCAGATCGACCTCATCGCAAGACCCGCTACTACAGCCATTGCAGGACCGCTCTTTTGGAGAATTTCTCGACAGTTTTGGTCTCCGTCACAGGGTATTTTGTCAAACGGATTCCACAACACTGTTTTGGCGGGAAGACGACTATCCAACACATCAATAAATCCCTCGACCGCAGCAAATCCACAAACAAATATCTTTTCAACAACAGCAGATTTTTCCTGAGCCGTGTAGTATCGCAGTGTCTCAGTTACATCGACAATTAACTTCCTACAGGCCTTCCCTAAACTGCCTTCGGGTTCCATCCCTGATCCTTTCGAATTTTCTTCATCAAGCAGATCCCTCTTAGCTGCCTCCATTGAAACTCTCTTTTCAGATGCAATCTCTTTAACGATTGCCTTGCCGGCACAGGCTATATCGCGTATAAACGGCAAAGCATTAGCTCCCATAATAGCCAGAGTCGTGTAAGTATTGCCGATATTCAAAATAGCTATCGTTCGACCAGTTTCGATTTTTTCGTATTCACTGAAGCAATTCAAAAGTGCTAATCCGTCAACATCCATCAAGACACATTCAATAGAAGCTTCCTTAGCAAGATGTCTCTTCCTCTCAATCAGCTTATTCGTTGCCGCCACTAATACTCCACAGGAGCTGTCCTCCTCACCGTTAGGC
>CAZDQP010000094.1:0-10607 GCA_964507485.1 uncultured Pirellulales bacterium
ACACTCACCAGTAAAGTCCTCAAATAACCTGATTTTAGCGTTGTTAAGGTTGTTTGGAAAGGTTTTGTCAGATTTTAACAAATTTTTCGAGAAAAAGTTTGACGAATGTCTGCAAACTTATAAAATAGTATATATAATTGATGATATTTTGCGGCAAACCTCACAAGGACGGAGGGGGGCCATATCAAGATTTATCAGAAGGGATTGAATAAACTCGCTGGATTCGCGAGAGGCAGCGTATATGTAACCTAAGGAGAAAGTAAACAATATAATTTTTTTTGGTATGTGAGTACTACTTTCGGATTACATCTTTACTAATAACCTAAACAGCTATTTATGGCAGATTATACATAGTGTGAGGAAGGAAATACTTTAGAGTGTACTGTGCTAGATGGATAAGGTTAGGCAGGATTTCAACATCTTTGTTTTTGTTCTTAGCCATTATTATGATAATACTCTCGGGTATAGCCTATCGTGTCTTGGCCTCCCGATTAAAACTCGTTGTTGGAACTCCTATTAATCTACCTGTACCCCTAAGTGCTTTCCCTGCACAAATCGGCAATTGGGTTGGCAAGGATTTGTCCATTCCTAGTACTACTAAGGAATATATGGAGAAGCACTTTGCGAATGATTTTCTGAGTCGACGATATATTAACGCTGCAACCAAGGCTTGGGCGGATGTTTACATCGTATATTGCTCGTCCCGTCCCAGTGGCATACTGGGTCATCGGCCTCGAGTGTGCTATCCAGCACACGGCTGGGTACACGATAGTACCGAACCATCACAATTTATCTCATGGACTAACAAACAAATACCTTGTTTGATACATCGATTCCACAAGCCAGCACCAGCATACGACCAGACGGTTATCTTGAACTTTTATATCTTGAACGGCCAGATTATCACTGATGAGAACAATTTTTCAGGTACTCTAGGTCGAAGGCCCAATATTGCCGGCGACCCGGCTCGGTATGTGGCTCAAGTTCAGATAAGTTCAGTTCTGGAGAATTCGATTCGAACAGCAGCTATAGATATGACAGAATTAATATTGAACTTTTTCCCTGATGAGAACGGTAGAGTTAGAGCGGCGAAATACACCAACACAATGGGCGGTCTCTTGAAATAAACTGAAGCTATATCGGCGAAAGCTGATATCGAAAATAGTAATATAAGCTGGGCTGTTAAAAGAGGTTACACTGATCTTTTTAATGCAACCGAGGGGGACGGAGTATAAATAAACACTCTTCGATGTTGATTAACGGTTGACGATGCATGCCTAGCGATGTGTATATTGAACCAATTTAACACCCTGATTTATTGTGGAAGTACCTAAGCTATTATCGATGATGATGAAAGATACATTCCAAGGTGATGACCTTAAGGCACGGTGTGTACGTAGTAGTATTTCCTTAGGAATCGGAACTCTTATTGCCAAGTTTCTTGGGTTTGGGAGCAAGGTTATCCTGACGCGATTGCTGATCCCACAGGAGATGGGGTTAATGGTAATGATAATCAGCCTCACAGCGCTGTTCGAAGTCCTGACAGAGATAGGTATCAAGCAATCGGTCATTCAACATAAAAACGGGGATGAGCCCGAATATCTTAACATGGCTTGGTGGTTTCAAAACCTGCGGGGAATAGGACTGTATGCAGTTGCCTTTATCGTAGCACCATGGCTATGCGAATTCTACTTCCGCAGCAATGCTGAGGTAATGGCTCGCTATTCAATGGAAGAATTGATAACTTTGGTTCGGGTAGCTTTTCTTAACATACTTTTCAATGGGTTTGTCAGCCCAAAGGCACACGTACTAGAAAAGAAATTCAGATTTGGCAGGGCAGTAGTAATAACGCAGGGCGGCTTTATTGTGGGGACAATTGTCACCATTATATTAGCTTTTGCGATGAGGAATGTTTGGGCGATCGTGATAGGATTTGCCGTGACCGGTTTCACCAAATGTTTGATGTCACACGTTCTATGTCCTTTCATGCCAAGATTCGCTTATCATAGAGAAAGTTTTCAAGGATTGTGTCATTTTGCCAAGGGTATGATCGGCCTGCCGGTACTAACATACATTGCTTTCAATATAGATGTGCTGGCTGCTGGCAAGCTTATTTCAACTTCTCAGGTTGGTCTGTACGGGATGGCTTTAGCGTTGGCAGTTGTGCCGCGGGAGCTTTTTGCCCGAATAATTAATCCGATTCTCTTGCCGGCATTTGCAGAAAAGCAAGATAAAAAGGAAGCCCTTTGTATGGCAGTATTGAAAATTACTAAAGTTATAGCATTATTCGCAATACCTGCGGTAACGTTAGGAATAATCTGCAGCAAAACATTATTATCTTTCGTCTATGGCGTACAATATTCAGCAGTTGCGTTTGCGTTTGGCATGTTATGTGTTTATGTTTTGCTTCTTATACAAGGGAATATACTTGGTGCTGTGTTTTTTGGTATCGGCCAGCCAGCAAAGCACCGTGCCTTTGTAGGGTTTCGTGCCTTGATTCTGATTGTATTTATATATCCGGCTATAAAGTTATTTGGGCTTACAGGGGCTGCCGCGGTTATGATGCTGGCAAGTTTTGCTGCTATATGTTTACAGGTCACCATGGTACGAAAGACAATTGGATTGAATATCTTTGACTATATCATATCTTGGGCGCCAGGCTTAGTTTTGGCAGCTCCTGTTTCGATAGTCATTGTCCTTTTGCAAAGCCTCAAGCCGAACTCGCCAATGGTGCATTTGATGGGTGGGGTATTGTCGTGCATTACTGTTTGCGGGCTTGGCCTCCTCATGCTAAAGTTCTTTGATATGCGGCGACGGCGCGAGCAAGTAGGTGCTACAGCGGTTGGTCTCATAGATGCAAAGGAAGCAGAAAGTGCCTAACCCTAAATGCTCGGAAACCATGTATGAGCCCAAAAGGATTGGCTTACTCGGTGCAACCTTCGACACAGGTAACATGGGCGTTGATGCCCTTTGTGAATCTTCGATTAAGTGTATCCTTCATCGATGGCCCGATGCGGAAATAACGTCGCTTGACAGCGGTCGTCTAGAAGGTGAGCATAAGCTGAAAATAGGTGGTAAGGATCTTTGCATAAAGAAATTGCCCATTCGGTTTTGCAGGAATATATTTCTCGGTAATCATTTTGTTGTGCTTTGTTTGTATGCATTTCTATTCAAGGTGTTTCGCTGGAACAAATTCAAACGCTTCTGCGCACAGCGAAACGCGAGTCTGTATTGCATAACTCAAATGGATATGATTGCCGATATTACAGGTGGTGACAGCTTCAGTGATATGTATGGTATGCGCAGGTTTATGTTGGGGTCTCTGCGCAAATGGCTTGTTTTGATATATGGGAAGAAATTAATTATGCTTCCTCAAACTTACGGGCCATTTAAACAGCCTTTGGCTAGGGTTATGGCTAGGTATATCTTGAAGAAAACCAGCTTGGTTTATTCAAGGGACAGAAGGGGCGTGGGATATGTGAACAAAGTGCTCAATAATTGCCAGAACGGAAAAGTCAAGTTTGCGCCAGATGTCGCCTTTGTCTTGGACACTCGTAAGCCAGAGCAGCTTATTATCGAGCCATCGGTAAACATAAGAGCACAGAACTCGATAGTGGTAGGTCTGAATGTCAGCGGACTTCTGTTCAACGGCGGCTATACACGAGACAACATGTTTGGTTTGAAAGTTGATTATAGAGAACTCGTAGATCGGATTATTGAGTTGCTGTTAAGTAATAAAAATACAGTAGTGCTATTAGTGCCTCATGTTTTTGCTCCTTTCGGCGCTGTGGAAAGTGATACTGAGGCCTGCCAGATAGTTTATGATAAACTATTACCTGAATATCAGCATAAGGTAACGATGATGAAAGGTGATTTTGGAGCCCAAGAGATCAAGTACATCATCGGGCAATGCGATTTCTTTATCGGTTCAAGGATGCATTCCTGCATAGCTGCGTTATCGCAATCTATCCCAACAGTAGGCTTGGCGTACAGCAGCAAATTTGAAGGCGTATTTGCAACGGCTCAGAATGAACAATATGCATTAGATATGCGCTGTCATAAGAAAGATGAGATACTAAAAGTTATATTTAACGCTTTCGAAGAACGAACAGCGATTCGTAAAAATCTTCAGAGGATAATTCCTGAGATTCAGGGCGAAGTCATGAACTTGTTTGAAGATATTAATGTTTGATAGACAGATACGAACGGTTCAGGATGTAGCAGCCTGGCGGCTTTGCACAGGCTGCGGCGCATGTAAGTATGCCTGTAACAATAATGCCATAAAATTGGTTAATATTCCGGACCAAGGAATACGACCAATTGTCGATTTGGACAAATGCGGGCAATGCGGAGATTGTATGAAAGTATGTCCGGGAATCAAATTGCCCCAGACTTCTTTCAATGGTGAGATTATACATGAATTGAAACAGTTATGGGGACCAGTGCTAGAAGTGTGGGAGGGCTTCGCGACTGATCCAGAAATTCGTTATAAGGGCTCATCCGGTGGGGTTACCACAGCGCTGGCTCTGTTTTGCATAGAGAATAAAGGCATGGCAGGCGTCTTGCATATAGGGGTTAAACCAGAAAATCCTTTACAAAACGTTCCTGTTTTCAGCCGGAACAGAAATGACCTGCTGGCATGTACCGGTTCACGGTATTCACCAGCAGCACCGTGCGCAAAACTGAACTGGATTGAAGAATCGGACTCACCTTGCCTGTTCATTGGCAAGCCTTGTGATGTCGCAGCACTGAGCAAAGCCCGGGTTATTGACCCGTTGCTCAAAAACAAAGTTGCTTTGAGTATTAGTATCTTCTGTGCAGGAACACCCACCAGTAAGGGAACGGAAGAGCTATTAACCGTGCTCGGCATCAAGCAAGATGAGGTGGAGGAGATGCGGTATCGCGGCTGTGGCTGGCCGGGCGCAACTGCGGTAAAGATTAAGGGGGGTAAAGGCCGGATACACCAGATGACCTATGAGGAATCATGGGGCAGTATTTTGAGTAATTATATCCAATTCAGGTGCCAGCTATGTCCAGATTCCACCGGGGAATTTGCAGATATTTCCTGTGGCGACCCGTGGTACCGAGAATTCGAACCTGATGAACCGGGACGTTCGCTGGTGTTAGCGAGGACAGAACAAGGGAGGAGAATCCTTTACAATGCAATGGAAGATGGATATCTTGAACTGGAAAGGGCACAGCCGGGGGTGCTGGCAGCATCTCAGCAGTCACTGCTTAACAAAAGGCAGAATCTCTTCGGAAGATTACTGACAATGCGTATCATGGGGATTCCAATACCACGTTTCGATGGATTTTCGCTGTTCCTTAATTGGCGTAATCTATCATTATATGAGAGAACTCGTTCAATCATGGGAACCTTTAGGCGTATTTTCAGACGAAATTGGGCCAATTCTTTGGATTCTCTGCAGGGAGATTAAATGGAGCTTATCACTTTACTGATCGCTGCAGTCGGTTGTGTGCTGATCTTATGCATTAGGCCTGTTTATGCATTGGCCGTGTATAGTATATTATCCATGTGGTATCCTTATTGTGTTGGTACCATCAAAATAGGAACGATTGATTTTTCGGTTGGCAGGATTGTTATTATAGCTTTACTCGTAAAGATTTTTCTAAGTACCAATCTTACAAAGAATTTCAAAGTAATATGGCTGGACAAGTTAGTAGTCATACTTTTTGTGGCAGAGATTTTAGCTGGTTTTACGACAACAGAGCCAATGAAACTGCTTGAATATCGCTCAGGTGATTTTTTTGACATGGCCCTGCCATATTTTGCTGTTCGGCTGATAATTACAACCAGAGAGCAGTATATTTCATTACTGAAAGCGATTGCCTGTGCAGCCGCAGGTTTGTCAGCTTTAGCTTTTTATGAAACATTAACAGGCCACAATCTGCTTTCTCTATGTCGAAACTTAAGTGTGCCACAAATAAGACTGAATTTTTTCCACAGGGCGCAGACGACATTTCGGCATCCGATATACTTCGGAGTTTTTTCTGCAATGATAGGAACACTCTGTATGGGTTTAATCAAAGTCAAAGACAATGCAGTTGTATATAAAATGTTAGTAGCTTTGGTGTTTCTGGGTGCATTCTCTTCGATGTCCAGCGGAGGATTGCTTGCTATGATTATTGGATTGGCTTTTATTGCCTTCTACCGCTTCAGGCATTACTGGAAATTAGCTATTATAGGGATAATACTGATGTGTAGTATTGTGGAAGTTGTAAGTAACCGTCATTTTTATGATGTTATCGACCGATTCGCTTTTAATAGTGCTAACTCCTGGTACCGTACAAGATTATTCGAAGTTGCTTTTTTCGAGGGTGGAATGAGCAACCACTGGCTTACTGGATATGGAATGGTGGACCCAATGTGGTGCGATAAGATTGATATGAGAAAACACACAGATATGGTCAACCATTATCTATTGGAGTTGTCTCGCTACGGACTGGTCGGTTTTATTCCATTTTGTGCAGTGATTATTGCAGCGATAAAAAAGCTGTTTGAGGATTTTTGGCTGGTCAGAAATGACGGAGATACCTGGCTGATATGGTGCGTTGCCGGCGGATTGATAGGGGTATTGTTTGCCTTTAATTCCGTTTCTCTTTTTGGTGAGCCGATGATTATGCTTTTTATGATGTTCGGTCTTTGTGTTAACCTTCCATCAATAGTGAATAAGGATTTTCAAATAACGTCGCCAAAGATTAAGAGATGAAAAGATGAATTATGATGTTGTTATAGCCACACTAAATCGACCGGAAGTATTGAAGTTATCAATTCCACTTATACTTCAACAAAAACGACCTCCGCACAAATTAATTGTGGTTGATGCAAGCGACAACCATAAGGAAGTGCAAGAAGCTGTAACTGAGGCTGTAGGGGAATCTTCATGTCATCTGAAAATAATGCACTGTAGACCAAACTTATCAAATCAAAGAAACAAGGGACTTAGATATGTGGAGTCGCCAGTGGTAATGTTTCCAGATGATGATTTGCTTTGGTGGCCAAATTACGCTGATTCAATAATGAGAATTTACGAGCGAGATACCAACGGAGATATTGGCGGAGTTTGTTCTAGACTAATTAGCACTCCACCACCTGAAGTACAAACAATTACACACAAGCCATATAAGATGACTGTAGGTGACTGGCTCCGTCAGAAAACAGATAGGATTAGGCACAAATTTGACAACAGGTTTTGTCCCGACCCCCTATGGATACACGGACGGTCGCAGTGGAGTGTGCGTCCAGTACCCGAATGGCTCGGTGAGGAAAATGCAGCTCTTGTTGAGTTGATGGGAGGAGCCAGGATGTCTTTTCGAACGGAAATAATCCGTCAGTGTCAGTTTGATGAAGACTTTTGTATTCATACCGGATACTCAGCATATGGCGATGTTATGCCGAGTTTCTATGTACTTCAAGACCGCCTAATTATCGGAGCACGCAACGCCAAAGCATATCATTATAGATTTCCTAGCCCGCGTATTAGCGGATTTAAATTTGCCTTCTTCACTCTATTTAATCGTGCTTATCTCATCTGTAAATACTCTCCACCTAGCTCGAAAGCACGCAGGATGCTCAAAAGGTTCGGGAGATATAAGCTTGCTCTGTATTCAACGGCTATGCTCGATTCATACGGTCGCGACCGCGTCCGTGGTACTTTGGTGGCACTTAAATCAATCAACAAGCTATTGAATTGCCCAATCGATTGCCTGCGGGAGTGTTATTTAAAGATATGCAAAAAGATAATGGCTCAGATAAATCGGGATGTATAAATTTTAGATTTAATCATGACTGATAACTTTGTTCTTAGTAAGTTACGTCGGTTAGTGGGCATATTATGGCGTATTCGGCGAGGTATTGACAAGTTGATTATACATATATGCTTACCATTTTGGGTAAAGCCGAAAACTAACATGTTAGAACTGCAACGACTTGGGACGGACTACGGCGGATGGACAGTGCCAGTCGAGTTTTTGAACGAGGGGTCGATTTGTTATTGTATCGGTGTTGGTCTCGATGCGAGCTTTGATTTTGCTCTGGCTGATATGTTTAAATGTAAGGTGTTTTCATTTGACCCGATTCCAAAAGCAATTGCTTATATGGAATCTCAGCACTATGACCGTAAACACTTAAAGTTTATGCCTATTGGTGTATGGGATGGAAACACCCAGCTACGTTTTTATTCACCTGCTAATAATAAGGAAACATCACATTCAGTATTTGATCTACACGGAACCGGAAAATATTTTACTGCAGAGTGCCGAAAGCTTTCTACGATTATGCAGGATTTGGGTCATGACCATATTGATCTGCTGAAGCTGGATATTGAGGGGGCCTGGCGCAAGGTTATCCAGAACATCGTCGATGAACGAATTGACATATCCATCTTGTGTGTAGAACTTGATTCTCCCACGTCACTTGCTAGAGTATTGCAAGTAATCCATATGCTTGGAGGTATCGGTTTCGATCTGGTGCATTTTAAAAAAGACAATTATTTGTTCGTTAAGAAAGACATGCTTCAACAGTCCTCAAGATAAATTACAAATGAACTATATTGACACTAATAATTACAAATATCTAGTTATCAAGGCCAAAGGCGGTATGGGAAATCGTATGCTCTGTGCGGTTACAGGGATTATTTATGGGCAACTTACCGATCGAGCCGTGATCATCGATTGGCGTGACAAGGTGTATTCTGATGATGGTTCTAACACATTTTCACAATTTTTCAAGAGCCAACTGGTTTATCCTGAGACTGTTCTTCCCCAAAAGGCAACTATCCGACCGAAGATATGGAAAAGTCAGTTGGACAAATCAATGAGCAACATGATACAAACATACGACCCATATAAGCATAGGAGTATCCTAATACACCGCAAATATTCAATTGATATTCGTAAACTGGATTATGATGAAGATATTATCGTGTTCTGGTACTACACCGGACGAATAAGGTTATTAAAAAGACATTTGCAAAATCACCTCGCAGGGCTCAATACGAATGAAGTAATCCGAAAAGTACTTACCGAACAAATGAGACTATCTGATGAAGTGCGTAAACGCATAAGTGAGTATAAGAACGCTAACTGGCCCGAAAAAGTTATTGGTGTGCATATTCGCCATACAGACAGGAAGACAAATCTCACTAAATACGAGAGGTATCTACACCGATTTTTGAAACAATTTCCGAATGCTCATATATTTTTAGCAACCGACAACCAACTGATAAACCAAGACTATCATAGGCGATTTAAGAATGTATTTTCAACTCCAAAATGGTTCCCAGATAATATGAATTCTATGCATCAGAACACCAATTGCCCGAATAAAGTTGCGAACGGTATTGAAGCGCTGTTAGATATGTACCTTTTGGCGGAGTGTGACTGTCTTATATATTCGGGTTATTCAACTTTTTCGTTTATCTCTAGAGTTTTGTCGAATGCGCAGCCGGAAAACATAGTTGATATTGACCGTTACAACATCAAAGTACGATTGAGAAAGTTAATTAGAGAATTGGTGGTGTAACAGATAAGACATTAGATTGGAGCCAGAAATATTGTAATCATAATCGTCCTTGCAAGCATATTGGGCACTGTTTTTCTATACCTAGGAGTGCCATGGATTTATGGAAGATACAGTCGTGCATCGCTAGAGCGTAAAGCAGTCAAGTCTAATACACTTGTTTTAACATTAGATGATGGACCGGGGAATCGTCTGACCCCAGCCATATTGCAAATACTGAATGAGTACAATGTGAAAGCAACATTCTTTTTGTTGGGTCGGAACATAGTGGGACGTGAGGCTATAGTGAAGCAAATTTCTTCAGATGGACATGAGATATGTTCTCATGGTTATGATCATTTAAACTACTGGAAAGTATCACCATTTCGTGCCATCTCTGATATTAAACGTGGTTGGACGACTATCAACAAAACACTAGGGGAAAGAAGGAGGACATACCCGTTTCGACCACCAGGCGGAAAGCTTAATTTGTTTTGTTTATTGTATTTGTGGTTCCACAGAATTCCAATCCTGTATTGGACATTAGTTTCAAGTGATACCTGGCCTATAAACAAACGAGATAATAAACGTGCAGCTTCATTAGCACAAAAGAAAGGTGGAGCGGTTGTATTAGCTCACGACTTTGACCGCACAAATAATTATAGCGACAATTTGGTTCTTGAGTCTATTAGGTCGGCATTGTTGATGGCGAAAGAGACGGGTATGAAAGTTATGGTATTATCAAAACTTTTGGAGACAACTCGGGAGATTTAATTGGACGTCTCAATAGTTACAGTCAACTGGAATACCAGCGATATTCTTGGAAATTGCCTTCTATCGATTTATTCTGAAACTAAGGAAGTGCAGTATGAAATAATTGTTGTTGACAACGCTTCATCAGATAATTCAGTATCAACAATCCAGACCAAATTTCCTCAAGTGATTCTTATCGAAAACAAGAAAAACTGTGGATTTGCTGCTGCCAATAATCAAGGCATAGCAATATCCAAGGGACGCTACATATTGTTGCTTAATAGTGATACTGTGGTTTTAGATAATGCTATTGATAAAGTAGTTGCTTTTGCAG
>CAZDQP010000095.1:0-10489 GCA_964507485.1 uncultured Pirellulales bacterium
ACCGACGACCCTGGGCTTATGAATCCCATGCTCTAACCAGCTGAGCTACGCCGCCACAAATTCTTAAGCACTTATAGGATAACTGCTTGCTACACATGCTGTCAATCGTTTTGATATCGTAAATCGGCAAAAAATAACAGATAGTATTTTCTTATCGATGAGATGTCCGAATGTGTTACGAACCGCTGTATAACTTAAGTAGACAATTTATGGGTTAATTGTTTGCCGACAGGTTGCCACATTGAATCATTTTGCTCTTCAATATTAATAATCCAATTGCCAGCTGTGGGTCGGTATCAACTGTCTCCTGGCTTGAATACCGCTTAAAAACGTCTTCTTGTCCAGTTATTTCTACAAGCTCATTTGCCTTTTGTGCGTTGGCTATTTCCTGCAGTTCGTTGCTTCGTAATTCTACACTGACGTTTGGTGATATGCCCCAATTCTTTTCTCCGGTTGTTCCCGCCGAGTTCCTGCTTTCGACTCTCCGGCCTGAAGGAAGGTGATAGTACGCTGCAGTATATTTTAACTGCGAACCATTCCCGCAGTAGTTTGTTATTGATTGTACGCTGCCTTTTCCATAACTTCTTTGACCGACCAAGATTACTCTGTTATATTTTGGGTCCTGCAATGCTCCAGCTAAAATTTCTGAAGAACTTGCAGTAAGTTGGTTGATAAGTACTACTATCGGATAATCAGCATGAGTACCGTTCTGGTTTGCCGATATATATTTTGACATTCCGTAGCGTGGTTCAGTTCTGACAATCAATCCCTCTGCGATAAATTTGTCTGCTATTTCGACGGCGGCGCTTAAAAGTCCGCCGGTATTAGACCGTAAATCCAAAATCAATCCCCTTAGACCATCCTCCTCGAGTTGATGTAGGGCTCTTTCGAAATCATCGGCGGTTTGTGAGTTGAAGCTGCTAATGCGAATATACCCTATTCTATTCAGATTATCTATCATATACAACCATTTGCCTTTTTCAGTTCGTTGCCAGCCATGTATTGATGGAATTGTTATTTTTGTTCTATCAAGGGTAATGTTAAATCTTTGGTTTTCATCCGGACGTGTGATGGTCACCGTTACTTTTGTGTCCTCAGGGCCGGTTATTTTTTTTACCACGCAGTTAGAAGAAATGTCTTTTGTTTCAATGCCATCTACTGTTTTTATGATATCTCCTGTCCGAAGGCCGGATTTATGTGCTGGCGTGTCAGGCAGTACGGCTACTACTTTTGTCAGACCTTCTTCTTTCGAAAACTTTATACCAATACCCGAAAACTGGTTGGTTACCGCTTTTTCAAAATCTTGTACCTGGCTAGGCCAATAGATAGCCGTATAAGGATCAAGTGCAGACAAGGCACCTTCGGCAAACTTTGCAGTAAGTAACGATGAAGGTGATCCTATTCCCGTTAATGGGGATTCATTCAGTACCAAAACTTGTTCAAAAGTATCTGTAAATTCGTCTTTGCTTACATTTGCTTGTGATTGAATTATCTCACTTTCGAGAGCCTTCAAAGCCCTCGACCAGGTGAAATACTGTGCGTTTGTTATCTTATACTTACTGTGAATGTCTAATTTGCTCATCACTTCTGCCAACAATATGCAGTGATTAATAGCTTTTATTGCCATATCTTGATAATTAAGAATATTAACGTAGCTATAATCCAGAAAGTTGACGGCCTTGATAAACATTTGTTTTTCTATCCCTTTATAACGTTCTTCGCATGTCTCACAGGGGCTATCTTTAAGAGACGCTTTGATATTGGCCTTTTTCAGAAGCTGTTCAGCATAATCAGAATAGGCTTTGTTTTCTTCGTAAATTCGCCTTAATTTGCTATAGCAAATTGTGTAAGCGTCAAGCCATCTACCCTTTGACTCAAATTCCGCAGCTATGGTTTTAGCTTTCTGAATAGTTTGTGTTAAGAGAGGGTCTTCGAGTAAGGCTTGCTTTTGTTCTTTGTCGGCATATTCTGATATTTTCAATATAATCCCAAAAACCTTATTGATATCATTGACGTCATCCGAAAGACCTTTCGCCCGGAGTTCCTCAAGCTCATTTATATGTATTTGGTAAGCTTTGTCTTGTAGAGCGTTGCGTCGTATATTTATGATTGTGTATTCATCAATAACATTTTTAAGTTGTTTAAGCTGTTGGTTGTCGTGTTTGGTGATTTTCCCGAGAATTTGTTGGGCGCTTTCGAAGTCTCCTGTGAATATTTTTTCGCAGGAAGCGTTAACAGTTGATGCAGCTTGGGACGGCTTAGCCCCAGCCTGAGAATGCGGTGAATTTATGGGATTCGTCTGGGCATAGTTACTCCCCGTAACTGAAAACGTAACTGCTATTACGCAAATGGTGATGAGTTTGCAATATTTAACTTTGCGAAAACTGCACACTGTAGTTTCCTATTCGTTCGTTTTAGAGGATTAAATCTTTAATTACTTTCGGTCTATACCGGACGTGATTTTACCCCTAATATTTTATGTCTCAGCTTCAGGGTGGAAATATGTAAAAATTGAGCGTGTTGCGGATAATTCCTACGGAGAGGGAGATGTATAGGTCCGAAAATATAGAAAAACTAAATATGTTAAAGTGTGCCTTTCAAATACGGTAGTATTTTATTGTAAAAACACCTGCGTAATAATTTGTCGTTATTTCAGTTGTTTCTTATATTTTAAATAGCACGAGGGTTTTAGCCATTTGGGGTTGCGGGGAGAAGAGAGGAGCAAGTCAATCATGAAAGCTACTTGTACAAGAAAAACGCTTTATCTAGTCTTGGTGCATAGCTTATTCCTGGTAGTAACGAACGCAAGTGTAACCAATGGGAAATCTGTAAAGTGTCCATCTACTAAGACGCTTCGCTCAATGGCAAGAGTATATATGGCTTATGGGGAATATGAAAAGGCTCAGCCATTGGCAGAGAAAGCATTAACTCTGGCAAAAGCGGAGGGGGCGTCTGATTCCGAGCTTGCTATGTGTTTTATTGATTTGGCTACACTGTATTCTTATCAGGGGAAGCTGGTAAATGCTGAGGAGATGTGCAAGGTAGGCCTGGGCCTTCAGAAAAAGACCCTTTATAAAAATCATCCTCACTTGGCATATACGTTAAGAACTTTAAGCTCGATTTACTATGAGCAGGGTGAATATTCACAAGCCAACTCTGCTTTGGATGAAGCTGTCGTTATTATGCTCGACATTCATGCCCCGGAAGATAGAGCAATGGCACCGTTCTATGTGGATATTGCAAAGACTTTCGTAGCACAAAACAACTTAGAGCAGGCCGAAAGTTATTATCAAAAAGCCATGCCTTTAATAAACACAAGTTATGGACCGAACCATCTCTACACAGCGAATGTTCTTGCTGAGATTGCTAAATTGTACACTCTGCAGCAAAAATATGTTGAGGCTGAAGAGCTAATTGACCGGGCAATAGCAGTACAAGAAAAAGTATACGGCCCTAACCATCATCTTATATCCTCAAGCTGGATGACGAAAGCAAAGATTTGTCAGGAAAAGGGAGAATTCAGTTTGGCCGAACAGTTGATTAATAAATCTTTGGCCGCATTGGAAAAAAGTGGTAATACAACAGCATTTGCAAAATTTCAGCGGGATGCAAAAGATATCCTTGTAAGCAGACAGGTGGTTTACGGCCCGCAGGGTTGAACATAACAAAACAAGCCTGCTTCAAGAAGGCAGCAGGCTTGTTGTAAACAGTCAGTTGACTTCGAAACAATTAGAAGGTTTCTCCACCCTCCATACGTGCTGCAACAAAGGCAGCCATATTAGCGTTATCACCGAGCCCGGAACCATATTTGTCCATTACAAAGGCCGTTGAATCGCCTACAGGTGAGCCCAGTGCATCAAGGGTTGCAGCATATTCAACGAAAGCGTCAATATATTCCATCGCCGAGGCATATTGAGACCCTTCAGCGGCGTTTTCAAAAGCCATCACTATAGATGTTGCCATCTCCGGTGTGAACGGTGCATCGGCCTGAGCTATTACATCGAATACCTGAAGCATAGCAGCCATTCGTGAGCCGTCTCTGTCTTTAAGAATGCTCGCAGCATTTACGAGTGTTGCGCATGCCTGGCAGGGTTGTAAAGTCGAGTTGTGAGCAAGAGAAGCTCCTATACCAATTTGAAGAGTTTCGCTTGGGATTCCAAGTTCAGCAGCTGCAGCTAATGTCAGCTCCGGACAACCCCTTAACCTGGGAATATGGTACACTGGGAGCGGAGCAACGGGTGTAAACATCACCTCTGATTCTGACTCCGGAATTGGCTCTGGATTTGGTTCTGGTTCTGGATTTGGTTCTGGCTTCGGATCCGGCTTGCAGGGTGGTTTGGGCTTGCACCACAAAACCATACCTTCACCTACACCAAGCCCTCCGTTACCTGTCCAAATGTTACCTACGCCATTACCTTTGTTGCCTTCGCCCCAACGACCATCACCATTACCGCCGCCGGGATTGCCGTAGCCCTTCTTGCAATGTAAGCCCCCGTGAACCGGATTGGGGCCTTTAGCACCGATCGGCTCCGGCACAGTGAAACCCCCGATAGCCTCTGAAAATGCATCACCAGCAGCGAAAACTATAGTTTGCCCAGAGTGAAATTCACCATTGTTATCAGTCTTTTTAATGCCTATCTTATTTCCGGTAAATGGGTTAATTTCAACAAGTATATTGCTGCCAGGTTGCGAAAAAAGTATTTTCTTACCAGGGCCTTTTATTGGAAAACCGTTTGAACCGATTTGATTATTTTTAGCTCCTACGGTGTGTTTGGGCTTTGTAGCGCAGGGGGTTTTGCCTTGTGGTTTAAAGATATTGCCATAATTACTTTTTGTAGGAACTATGTTTCCACCGATACCGTGCCCAACAGTATGTGTGTTAGGTATATTGGGTACTGCCCCATTAGCCTTAATACCTGCAGGATTGATTTTAATTGGCTTCAAAACATTACTGCCAAGTAGATTGCTATGCGGATTACCATGGATCTTGTCGTGCCCAAAAACCTTGCCATTTTCTGCCAGTATGGCTGAAGGTGATATGCTGTAAAATAGAAGACATACCACGAATAGACAACATGCTACGAGATATGATACAACTTGTTGAAGATAGTATCTTTTCAAAAACGCTTTTGAAAACTTCATAATTTTTCCCTTACTATCTTTGTATTAAAAATGAGTCTTTTAAGACATACCCCCCATGATGCGGAAATCCAATGAAGTCATGTTATTTTACCTATTTTGTTCAAGAATAGCAAGAAGAAAATTGCCCAAGCGGACGGTTTGACGGACTTTAGTGTCTGTTGGTGGGTTATTGTTATGTTTTATAGGGCATAGCTAAAAAACAAGCCTGCTCCGAAAAGGCAGCAGGCTTGCTGTAAACAATCAGTTAACTTCAAAATTGATTAGAAGGTTTCTCCACCTTCCATACGTGCTGCAACAAAGGATGCCATATTAGCATTATCACCGAGCCCGGAACCGTATTTGTCCATCACAAAGGCCGTTGAATCGCCTACAGGTGAACCCAGTGCATCAAGGGCTGCCGCATACTCGACGAAAGCGTCAATGTATTCCATCGCCGAAGCATATTGAGAACCTTCAGCAGCATCTTCGAATGCCATAGCTATCGATGTTGCCATCTCCGGGGTAAACGGTGCATCGGCCGGAGCCATTGCATTAAATACCTGAAGCATAGCAGCCATTCGTGAGCCGTCTCTGTCTTTAAGAATGCTCGCAGCATTTACGAGCGTTGCACATGCTTGGCAAGGTTGTAAAGTCGAGTTGTGAGCAAGAGAAGCTCCTATACCAATCTGAAGAGTTTCGCTTGGGATTCCAAGTTCAGCAGCTGCAGCTAATGTCAGCTCAGGACAACCTCTTAACTGTGGAATGTTGTATACCGGGAGCGGAGCAACAGGTGCAATCACTGCTGCCGCAACGGGTGCGGTGCCAGGTACTTGTTCTTCACACGGACATGGCGGACAATCAGGACAATCCGTCCTGCTGCCATAATTACCAATTACCGTCGTGGCTCCCTCACCGTCTTCATAAAACACCACTTTACCATCTTCAATGCAATATCCGCTGAAACCTTGCGGCGTAACTGCCTTAATAGAAGCACCGTCGCCTAAAAGGATAATGTCATCACTGATATCCGTACCAATTTCACCGTCACCTGCATAAACCTTCGTCGTGGCGGTGTTCTCTTCACCATTGAAGGCACCGGAGAATATCTTCGCCTTACCGCCATAAACACCGGCTGCAACAACTTTACCGGGAGCACAAACGACCGTCATAGCGTCGTTCTCAATGCCGCCGACAGCCAGAGATGATATCTTCGCCTTGGCATTGCCAAAAGCTTTGACCAAAACGTCTCCGGCCAGCAGGTCGGAAAGATCAGTGAGTTCGAACGACTCCCAATCAACATCTTCAATGTCAAGCGTAGATGCCGGTGAAATGTCAGCACCAGCCGCTACACCCGTATAAGCGGAGTTGAACGCAGCACCTTTGGCCTTCGATGTGATGCCTGCATTAACCTCCGGACTTTGGCAGCTTCCCAAGGCCGCCACAACGACGCCACCTTCTTTGGAAACAACATGAACTTCGGCATTGGCGGTACTCTGTTCATCATATTCACCGCCCTTGGAATCTGCTTCAGCTTTTATCTCAGCGCTGGTGCCGCACATATATCCACGTTTACCACCTTGACCACAGTCAGCAGCAGCTACAATAATGTCGCCAGTAGCACAAGCAGCTGTATAGGCGTTGGTTATATAGCCTTTTGTGGCTTCGGAGGCAATCTCAGCCTCGCCGCCATTGAAGGCCATCACCAAGAGGTCACCACCAGTGCAAGCAATCACTTCAGCATCGTTACTATAGCCTTTCTCAGCTTTGGCTGCTATTGAAGCATCACTCTGATAACCCATAGCAATTACCTTAATACCTTCAACAGCACCAATCCCAACGCTGGCCGTGTTGGTATTACCCTTCTGGGCCTTGGCTTCTACCTCAGCATCGCCGCCATTTGTGCCCATTAGCTTGAGCTCACCTTCGGTGCAAATCAGAACATTGGCTGTGTTTGTATTGCCTTTCTCGGCCTTAGCCTTTATCTCGGCCTCACCGCCGCATTCAGCAGTTACTTCCACATCGCCGCCGATTTTATGCCCCGGGCCACCGAGTGAGACGTTAGCAGTGTTAACATTGCCTTTCTCAGCCTTAGCCATTATCTTGGCCTCGCCGCCTTTCTCGGCTTCCACCTTAACATCGTCACCAGCGTCGATCGCAATGTCTGCATTATTAGTAACAATACTTTCATCAGCGAACTCAATATCAACGTCATTCCATGCCTCTGCAGAAATCGCAGCCTCGCCGCCCTTTTCAGCACTGACTTCAACATCGTCTACCGCATCAATTGAAATTGCTGCTGCGTTCTGGACAGGGCCTTCTATGCATATTTCAAAATAAGGCTGAATTTCAACGTCGCTACTAAGAACCTTTTCATAATAAACTTCATTGAAGGCCTCGGCATTGATGCCGGCTTCGCCGCCTTTTTCGGCTGTTACCTTGACATCGCCGCCTTCGATATAAGTAACTTCTGCGTATACATCATCTTCTGTTTCTTTAGTGTCGCCGCCTTCAACTAATTGCATCTCGGTGACTTCTGTGCCCGTTGCTGTAATATCAACTGTTGCGGTATTTGTAACGTTCTTGACGGTGATTTCTGTTCCTTCAGTCTCAGTTGTAGCAACCAAAGCTGGGCTATAAAAACCGCCAATTCCTATCTCGTTACTTGCCTGGGCTCCGATGGAAGATTCGCCGCCTTTTTCAGCTTTAACTTCAACGTTGGCAGCAGTAATATCTACAGTCGCAGTGTTTACAAAGCCGTCAATTACTAATGATTCATCTTCTTCAACACTAATAAAGTGTTCGAGACTACCTTGATTCTTGGCTTTGGCTTCTATTTCAGCTTTGCCGCCGTACTTGGCTAATACTTCAAGATCGCCTTCTGCGTTAATACCAATACCGGCTGTATTCTTAATACCGTTCTTGGCGAGGGCTGTTATTTCAGCCTGGCTTGGCTGACCTTCACAAAGCGCTATTACCTTAACATCGCCGTCTGCGAGAACATTAACGCCAGCCGAATTCTCATCACCGTACATGGCCTTTGCTTCTACTTCGGCTTTGCCGCCATCCACGGCTACGACCATAACGTCACCATCTTTATAATCCCCACATGATGGCTCTTCCTCAGGGACGTCTTTAGCAACAATCGTGATATCGGCGTTATTAGTTCCACTTGATTCTTCATTGAATGCGTTTTCAGCCGTAGCTTCTACTAAAGCTTCACTGGCTATGAAATCATCTTCGGGCATTTCGGTTCCGCCTATAGCGTGTACCATGACATAGCCGTCTTCAGCAGTGAGGTTAATGGTAGCGGTGTTCTGTGAATCGAGAGCATTGCCGGCATAAGAAATCACTTCTGCCTTGCCGCCGTCTTTGCTCAGTATAACAACATCACCGCCCGCTGTAATATCAACAGCGGCAGTATTGCTGGCACCGGCAGTCTCGGCTATGGCCAATACCTTTGCAACATAAGGAGTGAATCTAGTATCATCGACAGATAGGGATAGGTAATTATCACCATCACCATACCAGCCATATTTCATATAAGACCATTTCCATCCACCGGGGCAAAAATAGCAAGCTACCTTCTCTTTATACCAGCCATGAAGATTGATGGCTCCGCCTTCGCTTTTTATATGAACATCGCCTCCGGCGGTAATATCGACGCTCGCATCATTCAAAAGTTCAGCATCTTCGGCCTTGGCTAAAACCAGCGCCTTTGTGGTATCGTCACCTCCGGTGGGTTGGCCTTCTTTAGCTATGATATCAACATCTCCTGCAGCCTTAATAGATACATCAGCATAGTTTTCAGAACCATTCTTTGCTAAAGCCAATACAAGAGCGCTGTCGCCATTCGAACCTGCACCGATAATTTCCACATCACCATCAGTGGCCTCGATATCAACACCTGCACGGTTCTCTACTGCATCATGTGCATAAGCCTTAATCATTGCCGGTTCATCGGTGATGCCATAATCTGTAGCTTTAATCGAAACGCTTCCGGCCGTTATGTCAACGTTGGCCTGATTTAGCAGGGATTCGGCTTCTCCGGCCTCGGCTTCAGCTTTAACTGTAACCTGGTCAGGAGCATCGATAGTAAACTCGCCGCCTGCTGTTAACGAAACTTCTGCAGTGTTGTTCTTGCCATCACTGGCATGGGCTAATAGCTCTGTTTCTTCACCATTTGGAAATCCCATAAAATTCTTACCTGACTCTATCGTAAGGTCTTCACCAGCAATAACATCTATTGTCGCGGAGGCGTTATCTACGCCATTACTTATTGCCTCAGCTGTTATGTCATTTTTTATTGTAACATCGCCAGCGCCGGCAATATCAACCGCGGCAACAGCATCAGAACCGCCGTCAGAGTAGGCTTTTATAAGTGAGGTAGACCAGATATCGCCTGCAGCGAGAATCACCTGTGCAGTTCCTTCACCATCTGCATCTAAGCTTTCATCTACGTTGATTCCCCATCCGTCATTTCCTACTACATGTCCACTGCCTTCCCAGCCTTCCGGCATATAGGCTTCAACTACAACGGGAGAACCTGGTTGCTCACTGAGATACACGGAATCACCTGCAGCCATAACTACACATTTGTTGGCTTTTAGTGCCCCGTAATTATAGACGTTTTTCCCAATAAGATAGATACTATCGGGTATAAAATCGGGTTGCATACAACTGCCGTATTTATAGGCTTTGAAAACTACATCACCTACCTCATAACCCCAAAGCGCTTGGGGAGAGTATTCAGCATGCCATATCTCCGGATTGATTTCAGTATAGTGTTTAAACATATATTCACCGGGAGTACCATCTGTATTTAAAAAGTCCTCGTTGGTAACATCTAGACTCGATGCAACTAACTGAGAAACATTGATGGTTGCTGATTTACCAAATACAATACCGGCAGGGTTGATAATCCAGACACCACCATTTGATGTCAACCGGCCATAAATTTGACTCATATTACCGGTAACATCCCTGTTGAGGCAATTTTGACCTGCAGTAAGCATCTGAAAATCAGCAAATGTCCATGCGCCAATATTAAATCCTCCAGTCCAATGAATAATTGTTCCATCAGCAATGTTTTTGATGTACAGACCACCACCGCTGTAATCAGGAACAGCATCACCTGTAACCAATTCAAATCCCTGCGGTAGCTGAAATGGAGGCGGATCTGCCTGTGCAACCCTTGTTGGCGTGAATGTCAACAGCATGGAGAACATCATCCAGCAGGCAACAATCTGCCTCAAATAATACTTCCTCGAAATTTTTCTTATTTGCTTCATCTTCCTTACCCCTTTAATTAAATAAACGTTAAATTGTTTTTAGTTCCTTCCACCTCTTAATATCCATCCTGACTCCATAC
>CAZDQP010000096.1:0-10372 GCA_964507485.1 uncultured Pirellulales bacterium
ATTCTCCCCGATGCTGCGGAGCGTCTCGTCAGGTTCGGGTATCGCAGTTTCGATGATTTCTTCATCGTAAGGCACAAGCGCATCGATAGTATTAACATGTATGAAGCTGTCACCGAATGTCCGGGGCATCCTGCTGTTCACCTGTGCTACGACATATCTCGCATTGGCAGCAGCGGACTTGACAATATCCACCGACACACCAAGACTACACAAACCGTTTACATCAGGCGGCGTTACGCTGATTAGCGCTACATCTATCGGGATTCTGCCCCTCTCAAACTCACGCGGTATCTCCGACAGAAACATTGGAGTATAATCCCCAATGCCCTTGCTCAAAGTATCGCGAACATTATCAGCAATGAAAAAACTGTTCATCTTGAATTTTTCACGAAACTTCTCGTCTGCATAGGGAGCGGTCCCCATCGTCAGCAAATGAACTATATGAGCATCGGTAATCCCGCTTGAATATTTGACCAGAGCTCCCACAAGATGCTGTGGTTGACCGCACCCTGTCCCTATAAATATATGATTGCCCGATTTAATCAGCTTCATCGCAGAAGCTGCTGTTGTTATTTTACTCTTGTACTTCTCTTTCCAGTCAAATTGTTGCATGGCCGTTTCTCTAAGTTAATCTCTCTACACTTATCCTTGCATCGACCGCAATCGGCGTTGTCCCTGCCGGACCGACAACATACGGGTTGATATCCATTTCCTGAATCTGTGGAAATTCGGTAACTAATTGTGAAAGTCTTTGCAGCCCTTCCGCCACCGCATCTATGTCAACTCCCTCCTCACCACGAACACCGCATAGCATCTTATATGTCCTCGTGTTTATAAGCATTTGTTTTGCCTCTTCTGCTGTTAACGGTGCTAAGTAAAATGCCACGTCCTTTAGCACCTCGACCATCGTCCCGCCCATACCGAACATCATCAGCGGACCAAAATGAGGGTCGCGATGCATCCCGAGGATGACCTCTTTGCCGCTGCTGCACATCTCCTGAACAAGAACTCCAAGGATATTGGCATCCGGCTTCTGCTTCGGCACCCGATACATCATAAGGTCAAAAGCATCCATCACTGCGTCGGCGCTGCTCAAACCAAGTTTAACTCCGCCAACGTCTGACTTATGTAATATCTCCGGCGACCAGATTTTCAACACTACGGGAAATCCCAGTTGCTGGGCTATATTCGCCGCTTGCTGTGCCGTGGTTGCTATAGACCCTTTCGGCGTCACAAAACCGTACGCATCGAGTATCTCCTTCGAATCCTCCTCACCGATTTCCCTAATCTCTCGTCGCAGATGTCTCTCTATAATATTTTCAACTTTTCTGCGATTAACAGCAAATAGCTTTACTACCCGTTTAGGCCGAGTTCGCCACTTCAGATATTCCGTCATCACCTTAATAGTAAAAACTGCCTCCTCCGTAGCATCATATAGTGGTATCTTGCCTTTCCTCAGTATCCCTACCGCATCTGCAATCTTGCCAGCGCCAAGAAAACAGGCAAGAACCGGCTTGGCAGACTTCTTGCTTGTTATTTTCACAATCACCTCCGCAGTTGCAGTAGGCTGGGTCATTGCCTGCGGAGTCAGAAGTACTAATACTACATCAACACTATCGTCATCGAGAACTGTTTCAAGAACAAACGCATAGCGGTCGGCTAAAGCATCACCGAGAACATCCACGGGATTGCCAAAACTGGCGGAGGTCGGCAATTTAGCTGACAGCTTTTTTATTGTGTCTTCGCCCAGTTTTGCAAAACTAAGCCCTTGTCTCTCAACAGAGTCTGCCGCCATAATACCAGCACCGCCAGCATTGGTGATAATTAGAACTCTCGAACCCTTGGGAAGTGGCTGATTTGCAAATGCCTGCGCATAATCAAACTGCTGCTTGATGGAATTGCATCGTATTATACCGGCCCGCTCAAATACGCACTCATACGCAACCTCGCTACCGGCAAGACTGCCGGTATGAGACGATGCCGCCTTTGCTCCAGCAGAAGTGCCGCCGGACTTCATCAGTAATATCGGTTTGTGCTGCGATATTTGCTCCGCCTGGTTCACAAAAGCGTTGCCGTCGACAATACTTTCAAGATAACCCGCAATGACTCGCGTCTCAGTGTCACCGGCAAGTGCCTTTATAACATCAAGTTCATTTATGTCCGCCTTATTCCCTATACTGATAAGTTTACTAAAACCTACGCCGTGGGCATTCGCCATATCAAGAATCGCCGCCAGCAAGGCCCCAGATTGCGAAAGATAACCTATCGTCCCGGTCGCAGGCAGCTCACCCCCAAAGCTGGCGTTAAGTTTGTTCCCGGGCACTATCACACCGAGACAATTTGGTCCTATTACACGGATGTGCCCCCGTCGCGCTATTTGGATAACACGCTGCTCTAATTCCCTGCCCTCCTGCCCCACTTCCTTGAAACCGGATGTAATGATGATAACCGCTTTACTCCCGACCTTCACACACTGTTGCATAACCGCCGGAACCAACTTTGCAGGAACCGAAATAATCACAAGCTCAGGAACCTGCCTGATAGATTCAATGTCGGGATAACTCTTCAAACCTTTTATAACATCAGTATTAGGATTGATTGGAAATATGCTGCCCTCATACCCTGCTTCAAGCATACTTTTAAGAATCTCATAACCAACTTTGCCTTTTGTTCGGGATGCCCCGACGATGGCAACAGAGCTTGGATTGAAAAAATTCTTGAGGGCCATATCAGCTGATAACCTTTCTGAACATATAGTTCTCAAAGGCAAGTTATGTTACATCATATCAACTTGATTTGCAAAGCTTTTTATCTCTCACTGGCCTTGTTTCAATTTAGCTTAAATCGTTTTTCTAAGTTCGGGCATGTCCGGCTCAATATGAATGGTAATATTAACCGGTTGAGCTATTTGCTCAGCCACAGCTTTTTCCAGATTTTCAGCTATTTCGTGGGCGGCGGCTATGTTCAAATCAGGGTCGACCAATATGTGCAAATCGAGAAAAACTTCCCTGCCGACCATACGGCTTCTCAGTTTGTGCCACTGCCGTATTGAGGCATCGGTACTGATTATCTCTCTTATATGTTCAATCGTCTCTGAATCGACCGCGCTTTCTGTCAGCTCACGCAGGCAATCACCAATCACCCTCACACCTACCAGAATAATCATCAGTCCCACCGCAATCGCAGCAACCTGGTCGCCGTGGCCAAAACCGAATTCCAGCGATATAAATCCTGCAACAACAGCCACAGAACTTAATGCATCGCTGCGATGATGCCAGGCATTCGCATAAAGAGCGGTACTGTGAGACCGCACAGCAGCTCTCTGTGTTACTCTATAGAGCCACTCTTTGGAAGCTATTGAAAGTATCGCAACTGCAAGGACGGAAAACCTTGGTACGGTCATTTCATCTCTTGCTATGGCCATGGTGGCATAGTACACCATACACCCGCCCACAAAAATTAAAATCAACGCAATCAAACCGGCTGAGAATGTTTCCGCCCGCCCGTGGCCGTATGGATGCTCCTTGTCCGGTGCTTTCGAACCAAAATGTAACCCAAGCAACACTGCCAAATCAGTGGCTAAATCTGAAAGCGAGTGAATCCCATCAGCTATCAATGCCAATGAGCCGGCAAAAAAACCGATTACAATCTTAATAGCCGACAAAGAAACGTTTACTATCAAACCAAGATATGTTATCGACTGTATTTGCTTGCCGGCAATTTCCAGTTTGGAGTCGCTGTCCATCGCAACTTAACCTAATACTTCCTTGCGGATTTTTAGAACTGCATCGATATATTTTTGAGCAATCTTTCGATTTTTTGCCTCTACTATTACACGCATAACAGGTTCGGTATTACTGGCACGTATGTGTAGCCAGCCGTCGTCGAAATCGAACCGGCAGCCATCGGTGGTATCGAGTTTTGCGCTGGTAAATGCCTTCTTCGCCAGATTTAAGATTTGCCGGGCTTGCGCCGGCTCCGCAGCAAACTTATCCTTACACATATAATAACTCTTTATTTCGCCAGCCAGTTGCCCCACGGTTTTTCCTGTCTCCGCCATCAATTCCAGAACAAGTGCAATACCAACAAGACTGTCGCGTATCGGCCCAACACGTAAATCAATAACTCCCCCATTACCTTCGCCGCCGATGATACAATTGTGTTCGAGCATCGCCGCAGCCACGTTTGCTTCACCAACAGCAGTACGGACAACCCTACCGCCGGCCTTCTTGGCAATGTCATCGAGCATTCTCGATGTAGAAAGATTGGTTGCTGCTATGCCGCTTTCTCTGCCGAAAACGTACTTCGCTGCCAGAGCAAGCGTATACTCCTCACCAAGGTACGCCCCCGACTCGTCAACAATTGCCAGTCTGTCAGCGTCGGGGTCTTGCGCAAAACCGATGTCGGCTTCCTCCTTTTTTACTAACTTACAAAGGCCGGTTAAGTTCTTGGCCGTTGGTTCAGGCCTATGGGCAAAAATACCTGTTGGTTCGTCATTTATTGCTGTAACCTCGCAGCCAAATTCGGTAAGCATCTTTTTAGTAACACGTCCTCCCGCACCATTAACGCTGTCTAAAACAACCTTGAACTTTCTCGCTGAGATTGCCTCATTGTCGGCTATCGTCAAAACCTTGGCGATATGCACCGCATCAGTCTGCTCGTTAGAAGTCACTTTACCGTGACTGAGTGCATCAACAAGTGCAAAATGTTTATCGAAAAAATATTTCCTGATTCGTTCCGCCGCATCGGCCGGAGGTGCGACACCATTGCCAAGCAACAGCTTTATCCCGTTATATTGAATCGGATTGTGTGAAGCGGTGATAACTACCCCGCCGTTGCACCGAAGCTCTCTAACCATAATGCCGACACCGGGTGTGGTCACAAGACCCAAATCAACCACATCTACCCCCACACTGCATAATCCCGTCGCCAGAGCCGATTTTAGCATCTCGCCGCTTGATCGTGAATCCCGCCCGATGCAAACCGACAGCTTTCCTTTTGGGGCGGTATGACTGTTTCTCAGAAATTTACCAAAGGCGCAGCCGTACTCCGCGGCAATCGAAGGTGTAAGATTTTCACCGACAATACCCCTCATCCCGCTGATGCTTATTATTAATTTCTCTGGCATATTAATCGAGCTTACAGACGTAAATTTCATTTACGAAATCAAGCTTACCAAGTTCTTCAACAGCTTTTGCATCGGGTTCCCTGTCGAGACTCACGGCAAGAATCGCCTTACCCTCCTCTGCCTTTTGTCCCACGCCCATCGTGCATATATTGATTTTATGCTTGCCGCAGACAGTCCCCACTGCGCCGATAACCCCGGGCTTGTCGTCGTTAAAGATGACCAGCACCGCACCCTGAGGTGTCATTTCTATATTGAATCCGTCAAGCTCGATTATACGCAGCAGCTTCTGCCCGAAAACTGAGCCGGTCACCGTGCGTGTGACCTTATCGGTAACAACTTTGGCGCTGAAGCTCGCCGCGACGTCTTTGGCCTCCGTGTTTTTCGTTTCGTCGACACTTATACCACGCTCTTTCGCAAGCACAGAAACATTTACCATATTCAACGGCATATCGAAATGCCGCCCAAGTAAGCCGATTAGACAATGAAGTGTAACCGGTTCAACGGACATCTCTGCGATTGAGCCGCGATATTGGACCTCTACGTTTTTGATTCGGCCCGTCGCTATAGTGCTGATGAGTGTGCCGATCCGCTGGGCAAGCTCGGCATACTGCTGCACAATCAGTGGCATAGCCCCTGTTGCAGACGGCGCATTCACCGCATTTCTGACACCGCCGCCCTTGATTGCGTTAACAAGAATCTCCGCTGCCTCAACGGCTACCTCAATCTGAGCCTCCTCAGTGCTGGCACCTAAGTGCGGTGTAACAAGACAGTTTTCAAATTCTTTGAACCGTGTATTTTCTGGTGGCTCCTTTGGATAAACATCCAGCGCAGCGCCGGCTATGCGATTCTCCGCAAGTGCATCATAAAGCGCATCTTCGTTAACAATCCCGCCTCTCGCACAGTTAATCAAACGCACCGTCGGTTTCATCTTCTTGATTTGCTCGGCGCCAATCATATTCAGAGTCTGCTCATTCCTCGGCACATGAACGCTGATATAGTCGGCTTCTCTGAATATCTTCTCGATGTCGTCGATTACTTCAACTCCGGACTTCTCCGCATCAGGTGGCACCGCAAGCGGGTCATACCCGAGGATTTTCATATTAAGCCCCTGCGCCATTTTCACCACTGCCATACCGATTCTGCCCAGACCTATAACTCCGAGAACCTTGCCGTTGAGCTGGTTACCCATATATTTTTTTCTGTCCCACGCCCCGCCCTTTAAGCTGTTACACGCAGGAACAACATTACGACTCATTGCCAGCATCAAAGCTACCGTATGCTCTGCAGCGCTGAGCGTATTACCCCCGGGAGTATTCATAACGAGTATCCCTTTTCTCGTTGCCTCAGCAACATCAATGTTGTCTATACCGACACCCGCTCGTGCTATGCCCTTAAGTTTGCCCGGATTGGCCAGCACTTTGGCCGTAACTTTCGTGCCGCTGCGTACTATCAAACCGTCGTGCTCACCGATAATCCCTGCAAGCTCATCCTCGCTGATTCCGGTCTTAACAACCGCCTCAACACCGTCTTTAGAATTTAGTAAATCAATTCCTTCCTGTGCAAGTTTGTCTGTAATTAGAACCTTAATCATTATTGTCCTCTTAAAAGAAATATTTTTAATTCAGGGCTAATATTGTATCTGTTTTCCTGTAAATAGCAAGTCTCGATAATCTGCCGATAAAAAGTTTCTGCCCGGAACTAATTAAAGAAGTGCACTCTTAATGATGGTGTTAGTGATATCCCCTTAAAAGCTCTCTGGCCCACTTGCCGAATCTGCACTAAAGGCCGACCACGGCCGTACCGACAAAGCCCAGTACTAACGAACCAGGCGCAGGAATTGAAACGCTCACATTATCCAGAAAAATCTTAGTGTATGGCACATCTTCATCAATCAGCAGAGAAAAAAACAAAAGTGCATCTTCACCGTAAAGACTGGAGGGAATATCAAGTGCGACTATAATGGTATTGGGGTCGCCTGGATATGAAAGGGTCGCTTCCGTCAGAATATTTCCTTCACTATCCCAATAAAAAAAGTTTGGGTCTGTTGTCAGCGAAACCATTGTATCCGGGTCTAATAAAGAAGCGGTGAATACATCTGTCTCGTCAAGCCCTTCTGATAAAAAATACTGGAACTCGAAGGAAAGTGTCAGGGCAAAATCCGGTATAGTAAACGTCTGGCTTAGTGTACCTGAAGTTGTCTCAAAAAAAGCGCTTTCTTGAAAAAAAGCTTTGCCGTTTACAACGGCAATGAATGCTTCACACGGGTCGGCCGTCCAGTAATCCAACCCCTCTGAAAAGTTGCCGTTCTGCAGCGACGGCAACGCAAAAGCCGTTAGACTTGTCAATGAAACTACAATCGCGCCAAAAACCGCCTTATCAAAAAATCCCCTCATTTTCATCCTCTGCACTCCTTTAACACTTTTCCATCACTATAATTCTACATTAAGGATATTATTTCCTTTTTCCTCCTGAAATTTGGACATATCCTCCTTGATGTAACTATCCGGTATTCTCTTCATCAAAAAGTCGACCACAAGTAAAAAAATCTGAAAAACATAATTTTTCTTCACCCCTGACTACCTAAATACCCCGTATTGCCTAAATTAACCAATTCACCAATCCGCCGATTATCATGAACAAAACCCGCGAGGAATTGTTGTTGGAAAATTTAATCTCGCAACACCTCAAACAGATTAAATACCTCGCTGCTATCGACAAACCACCTGTATTCTGGTAGAGTTACTCCCCAGCTTACAACATTTACCGGAGCAAAAAATGAGCAGGACAAAAACAATCTGTACCTTGGGCCCTTCAACCAGTAAAACCCCTGTCCTAAAAAAGCTGATTCTCTCCGGAATGAACGTCGCAAGACTTAATTTCTCGCACGGAACCCACAAAAATCATAAGCGAAACATCGATACTATCAAACGCCTAAACAGAACCCGCAGAAACAAAATAAAAATACTCCAGGACCTCGAGGGCTTCAGAATAAGAGTCGGCCTGTTCAAAGGCCCGAGAAAAATGGTCACCCTTGAAGCCGGCACCACAGTCACCCTCATTAACAAACCTGTAACCGACAAAACAAACACCATTCCGTTCGATTACCACGGCTCACTCCGCGATATCAAAATCGGTTGTCACATATTCATCGATGACGGCAGCATAGCTCTGAAAACCATATCCCGCAGCAGCAACACCCTGAAAGCCAAAGTCCTCGTCCCCGGCGTTGTAAAAGAGCACAAAGGAATCAACATACCCGACATCAATTTGAAATTCCACGGCCTGACCGAAAAAGATAAATACGACCTCCTTTTTGGAATTGCGAACAACGTAGACTTCATCGCCCAGTCATTCGTCCGAACCAAAAACGACATCCTCAACATCAGGGAATTCATCAGCCGCCGCAATTTTAACTGCCCCCTGATTGCCAAAATCGAGAACCGCGAGGGAATCGAAAATATCGACCAAATCCTGAAAGTCTCCGACGGCATTATGATTGCTCGCGGCGATATGGGCGTCTCACTACCAATCTGCGAAGTCCCCGTAATGCAGAAAATCATCATCAAAAAATGCCTTCGCCGCAGGGCTTTTGTCATTACCGCCACTCAAATGCTCGAAAGTATGACCGAACATCTCCGTCCCACGCGCGCGGAGGTAAGCGACGTCGCAAATGCAGTCATAGATGGCTCCGACTACCTGATGCTCTCCGCCGAAACTGCCGCCGGAAAACACCCCATCGAAGCCGTGCAAATGATGAGCGATATAATCAGGTTTACGGAAAAATCCCTCAGGGCCAAAAAAATCTGACAATTTATATCGGCCGATGAACTCAGCTAATCACCTTCCTCCGCCTCAATTTTTTGCAAGTTGGCCCTCAATTGGTACACTTTATGCAGATACTCGTTGTCCTTGTTGTCAAGCTCCAGCTCTTTCTCCTTGAGCTCTAAATCCTCGCTTTCAATCTGTACCGCCGTAGCGAATTCGTCAGAGTTATAAATCGACTTCAACCTGCGCCAAACCAGTTCGTATTCGACTATATCTTCGTTTTTATTGGCTTCCCTTAAAGAATGATAAATCGACAATTTGTTGTCATCCAATGTCTGTATAAACTCAAATATTTTCCGGGATAAAACTGAACGCTGATGCTCCAAATCCTCTCTCTCTTGTGCCAGGTAATAACCCTCGTTTTTTATCTGCATCGCTTTTTCTCGCCACGCACCTAAATCTTTCTGGTGTGGATTCTTGTCGTTTGAACCGCACCCCCCGTAAAAAAATAGCAGAACAGCTATGTAAATTGCCTTTCTCATTTCTCTTCTCAACAACACAGCGCCGAGACCAGACAGCAGACTATCGCCGTGGCACTCCTTAAAATCTTACAGATTTCTGGCGTATTTTACCAAACGATTCACAGAAAACAACCTCTATTCTTCCCCGCCCCTCTTGTAATTCATTTCGCTTCCGCCTCGTTTAACTCCTTGGCCTGCTGATGGATTACTTTGTGATATGATGTATTACCTCGGCTCACGAATTTGCTTGTCCTGCTTGTCGTGGCGCAGCGAAGCTCCTCGACCGCTGCCTACTCGCTTCTCTGTCCGGGACCAAGTGAATCATCTCGGCCTCGGCAACACTTCGCAATCTTACATCATCCCGACCAAAATAGAAAAAGGGACGGCTGAATAAATCAGCCGTCCCGAAAAGGCAGATTAAGATACTGTTTGCTTACTTATAATCCGTATGCATCATAAAGGTCTTCCACATCTTCAGCCGATAGCGCACTGTCGAATAGCATAACCTCGTCGATTATTCCCTCGAACGGCCCGCCTTTCAGAGTTGGACTACCAGTGATTACGTAACTACCGTCGCCTATACGGAATTTCGTATTGAGTGGATAGAAGCTCGCCGTATCCGAATCTTCCGGCTCACCGTCAACATACAAAGCGGTGCTCGTTCCATTACGGACCATCGCAAAGTGATACCACTCACCGTCGGTCACAGTTGTTGTTCCAGTTATATCAGATGTCGTTCCATTCCCGAATCTTGCTACGACCTTGTTGTTCTCCACCAGCACCTGCCAGCCAAAGTACTCCTGGCCGGCCTCCAACATTTGCGACCATTGCCCCACAATTGTTTGCAGCCCTGATGTTTCGCTTGTCTTGAACCAACCGGCAATGGTGAAAGTGTCGCTGCTGCTGTATTCGTTGTCCAAACTCGATACCGAGAAGTAATTAGATGTGTCGTTAAAAT
>CAZDQP010000097.1:0-10232 GCA_964507485.1 uncultured Pirellulales bacterium
CCACCTGTGGAATCGCTGACATAAGGGCACGCGTATAAGGATGTATGGGATTACGATATAACTCTTCCGCTGTAGCCCGTTCGACTATTTTACCCATATACATAACCGCTGTAACATCACAAAAAAACTCCACAACCGTCAAATCATGCGCAATAAATAAAAATGTCAGCCCGAGTTCTTCCTGTAAATCCTTCAGTAAATTCAAAATCTGCGATTGAATTGAAACATCAAGAGCACTGACCGGCTCATCGCAAATAACCAGTTTCGGCTCCACTACGAGGGACCTGGCAATTCCTATTCGCTGGCGCTGGCCGCCGGAAAACTCATGTGGATAACGGTTTATATAGTCAGGTGACAATCCTACTTTTGAAAGCAATATTGCAACCTTTTCGCTCAACTCAACACCCGTAATTCCCCTTTGTACCTTTAATGGCTCTCCGATAATATTGCCCACGGTCATTCTTGGATTTAAGGAGCTAAACGGGTCCTGAAAAATCAGACTAATCTGCTTACGAAGTTCGCCTAATTCGCTTTTATCAGCCGACAGAACATTTATCCGGTCAAAAACTACCTGCCCCGACGTAGTCGGCACCAGCCGAACTATGCTCCTGGCGACAGTTGTCTTGCCACAACCACTTTCACCGACCAACCCCAGCGTCTGTCCCTTTTTGATATTGAAGGTCACTCCATCGACCGCCTTAATAAAATCTACAGTTCGACGCAACAGACCCTTCTTTATAGGAAAATAGGTCTTTAAGTCATCAACCTTTAACAGATATCCATTATCGTTTGTCATAATACGAACAAGACTCAGAGGTTCTTCAATCTGGTCATTTGCCAAAAATACTTACAATCCTTATCAGCGTTAAGCTTGTTTAATCTTTCGACTCCTGATATTGCTTCTTCTTTAGTCCAAACAATATTTGTGACACGAATTTTATCTTCTAAAGAGACATCAGTACCTTGAAAATAATCTACACGAATAATTGCATATACGTGTTTATAGTCTTTGCCTAATACTTTAACCATTACTTAAATTTTTCACAGAAACTATAATTTCTCATATCCTTCCACATACCAGCAAGCTGCATAGCGTCCGTTAGAAATTTGTCTTAAATCCGGCTCGACGGTCTGGCATCGCTTGTCTTCGCAGCCTATCGGACAGCGAGGATGAAACTTGCAACCAGATGGAAAATGCAGCGGTTCAGGAACGATTCCTTGAATCGTCGGCAAGCGCTTAGCTGAAGAACCTAACCGCGGCAAAGATTTCAAAAGCCCTTGAGTATATGGATGCAAAGGCTCTTCGAAAAGTTTTTTCGCATCGGCCGCCTCCACTATCCGCGATGCATACATTACTGCAACATCATCTGCTCTCTCAGCTACAACACCCAAATTATGAGTTATCAGCAAAATGCTCATCCCGTTTTGCTTCTGCAAATCTCCGAGCAAATCCAGTATTTGCGCCTGGATTGTCACATCCAGAGCAGTCGTTGGCTCATCAGCTATCAACAGCGACGGCTTACAACTTATCGCCATAGCTATCATCACCCGCTGCCGCATTCCACCTGACATCTGATGCGGATACTCGTGTACTCGCTGCTCGGGGTCGGAAATACCCGCCTTTCGCAGCATCTCAACCGCATCCACCCATGCCTGGGTTGTATTCTTTCTCTGATGGAGGGTAATAGCCTCGACAATCTGACTGCCCACAGTATAGACCGGATTGAGACTGGTCATTGGCTCTTGAAAAATCATAGCAATTTTATTACCACGAATCGCACGCATTCGCTTTTTGCCTAATTTAAGCAAATCTCTATTTCCAAAAATAATCTCTCCGCCAATTATTCTGCCCGGCGGTGAAGGGACCAATCGCATAACTGAAAGTGCGGTAACACTCTTACCACAACCACTCTCGCCGACAAGCGCAAACGTGCTGCCCTTCTTTATCGAAAAAGTAACATTCTGTACTGCTTTTGCAATACCATCTTCGGTAAAGAAGCTGACACTCAAATCTTTTATTGATAACAAGGTGCCGTTTCCGCTCATGCCGCTTCCCTCAATCGCGGGTCAATCGCATCGCGCAAACCCTCACCCACTAAATTATACGCCATAACCGTAAGAAAAATCGCCAGTCCGGGAAACAGTGTCAGCCACCAAAGGAACCTGCCTGTTGTACTCACTCCCAAACTCAGCATTTGTCCCCAGCTCGGTGTCGGCGGAGCAACGCCAAAACCCAAAAAGCTAAGCGCCGCTTCAATAAATATTGCGCCAGCGACTCCGAAAGTTGCATTAACCAGCACAGGAGCAATACCATTCGGTAGCATATGCCGGAAAAGAATGCTGCGCAAAGGTAATCCAAGTGACACTGCTGCCTGAACAAAATCCTGTTTCCTCAACTTGAAAAACTCAGCTCTGATAAAACGAGCGTCTCCTGTCCAGCTGGTGATACCAATAATTATCATAATATTTAAAAGGCTTCTTGGGAAAAAAGCTACAATCGTGATAATCAAAAAGAACGCCGGTATTGCCATCATAATCTCGACAATCCGCATCCCGATAAAATCTACCTTTCCCCCAAAATATCCCAGAATGGCTCCGACAAAAATACCGATGATGCTCGATATTCCAACAGCAACAAAACCAACGGAAAGCGATATCCTGCTGCCATGAATTAATCTGCACAAAACATCCGACCCGACATCATCGGTACCAAGCCAGTGTTCCTTGCTGGGCGGCTGCTCACGAACCTTCAGGTCGGTTCGGCCATAACCATAAGGTATCGGAGCGAAAATTGCATCTGTTGCTTTTCCTGAAACAACCATCGCTTTATAATCCGTAGCGTCGAGTCTTCGCGGAATTAAAATAAACGCTAACAGAACTCCTGCGAAAATTACCGCACTGCTAATACATATCTGACGCCAAAGTACCGCCCCACGAATAGAAGGATCAATGCACCTCCGATTTCGCCGCATTAAAACCAATTGAAAAACACCAACAACCGCCGCAATGAAAATAGAATAATCACTGGCTCTAAGGTCCCTAAAAATGGGGAAACGTAACTGGCCGTCGATACGAATCACAAATGGCTTATCATTGGAAAGGAACGGAGCAAAAACGGCAATAGCAAATAAAAATATAATGAAAATCAGGCAAGCTACATTCAGCCGGCTTTTGACAAACTCACGCGAAACCATCTCCCCGTAAGATACACCCCAATTTGTTTTTCGCTGTGTCTGTTTATCCATAATCCGTTATATCGAACTTTCAAAACTTATACGCGGGTCAGCAATAGCATAAGCAATATCACCAAACAAAAGCCCGACTAAATTCATAACCCCGCCAATGGTCGCAACAGCCATAACAACGTTATAATCACGCGTCGTAACCGCCTCAAATGCCAGCAACCCCATACCGGGAATACTAAATATTTTCTCGATGATTACCGAACCACCGAGCATAGCCGGCAATAATGTCGCCATTATCGTAATCACCGGAATCACACTGTTACGAAATGCATGCCGGAATATCACGACTCGGTCCGACAAACCTTTTGCACGCGCTGTTCTTACATAGTCTGCTCGAAGATTATCCAGCATACCCGCCCTGACCTGCTTGGTTAGATAAGCAAAGCCGCTGTAAGTCAGGCAAAGTACCGGTAAAACAAGATGCCACAATCTGTCCCAAAGCCACGGGAAAAATAGCAGCTGGTCAGCATTATTACTTGACAGTCCCGCCGGTGGAAACCAATTCCTGAATGCCGGTCCACAAAAATAACCTATAAGCATTTGGCCAACCCACATACTTGGCAGCGCCCATAGCATAAAAAGAACAACGGAGCTTGCTCGGTCAAAAAACCTTTTATGACGAACTGCCGCCAGTACTCCCATCGGCAATGATACAATATATATGATTACAAACGCTATCAAGTTCAACGTAATCGTAATAGGTAGCCGTTCCTTGATTAGTTCGATTACAGGTCGATGATGTTTAATCGAATCACCAAAATCAAATCTCACCACCCGCCATAACCACTTGCCGTATTGAACGTGAACTGGCTTGTCCAGACCATACAGTTTCATTCGCGCCTCGCGAACATCCGCAGCTCGTTCAGCATCCATCTGCCCACCCGGCCCCATAGACAAACTGACCGGGTCACCTGGTGCAATCCGACTAACAGCAAAAACCATCACTGTTATCCCCAACAGTGTCGGTATCATTAAAAGCAAACGTCTAATAATATATGTCGTCATTTATACTTCTGCTTTTCCTTCGGGACATACCACTCATACCCATAAAGTCCCAGCTTATGAATTATCACATTCTCAAAACGCCTGTCCAGAAAGCGCTGTTCGGGCCGCGTGTATATAAAAGTATAAGGCTGCTCATCGTGAATTATTCTGTGAAAACGGTGATATAATTTATTTCGCTTTTCCTCATCCAAAGTCCTGCGTGCCTCTTCCATAATCGCATCAGCTTCCGGGACGTTGAAACCAACATAATTCGAACCACCCTTAATCTGCGATGAATGCCATATCTGATACGGGTCCTGGGCCAACCCGCCGTGCCACGCCAGATTCACCGCATCGAACTGTCTGTCCTGAACCCGCTGAATAAATACCGACCACTCATAAGGGTCAATGTTCACTTCTATTCCCACCTTGGCGGCCTCATCCTTAACTAGTTTGGCTATCTGTTCATGCAAATAAGTCCCGCCAACAATCATATAACTAAATCTAAACGCTACACCATCTTTATCTCGTATCCCATCACCATTGCTATCAATCCAGCCGGCTTCATCTAACAATTCTTTTGCCCGTTGTGGGTCATAAGGCCACGGTTTAATATCAGGGTTGCTCTGCGGACCAAAAATATAAAAATTCCCTGTCGGAACCAACGCATCCGGATTCTTCAATAGATGTGAGCATATCATCTCCCTGTCTATAATATGTGTCATAGCCAGCCTGACCCTTCTGTCCTTAAAGAACGGCCTGCTCTGATTCCATCCCGCCCAAAAATAACCCGAGCCAGGAGTCCAATAGGACAGACAATAAAATTTTTTCACGAACTCCGGGGCGTTTGATAACTCGGTATACTGGTCCGGCAATGGTCGTAAAAAATCCACTTCACCCGCTCTCAATGCCTGAACCGCCGCAGTATCATTGGTAATAATTTTGAAGACTACTTTTTTAATCTTTGGTTTTCTCCCCCAGTAATTTTTGTTGCGCGTCAAAACTACCTGTCTGCCAACATCCCATCTCTCAAAAACGTATGGCCCGCTGCCAACCGGGTCGGTTATATGTTTATTAAATTCCGACGGGTCATTATAATCATAGGTATGCTTGGGAAATATCGGCATACCACCCACAAATTCAAGCGACTTAAAATAAATTTGCTTCATAAAAAACTTCACCTCTCGTTCGCTGATTTTCTCAACACGGTCAAAATCACGGTAGTAATTAGCCGCGCTAGCAGCATCAATTCCGGGATTTCTTATTGTCTCAAAAGTAAAGATAACGTCATCCGCTGTTACAGGACGCCCATCAGAAAAATGTGCGCCTTCCCGTATTTTGAAATAAATTTCCATTCCATCATCGCTAACCTCCCAGCTTTCCGCAAGAAGACCGCGAAGTTCATACTCGTCCGGATTATATTCCAAAAGACTCTCGAAGATATTTCCGCTGGTTATCCATCGTGTACCCATACCTCCCGAATCATGCAGTTCATTCAAAGTGGCCGGCTCGATAGACAGACACCATATCAGCCAATCACCTTCATCGCCCGGATACTCTTCACCCGGCAAATCATCTCGTTCAGTTTCCCGCTTTTCTTGAGCTATTCTCACAGAACCCGAGCTTGATAATCTCTCCAGAAGCAAATTCAAACGTTCATATAATCTATCCGACTGCATCATCGATAGAACCTGCAAGAGTATCATCACCAATAATAACACAAAAAGAAAAAACGTAACCAATCCCGAACGACCATTCATAATATAACTCCTATCTGTTTATCCGTCCTTTTAGGCCCTTCATCCACTTATCTATATTTCTGCTTATCCTTCGGCACATACCACTCGAGATAATTAAGTCCTAAACTGTGAATCTTAACACTTTCGAAGCGTTTATCAACAAGCCGAAACTCAGGTCGAGCAAATAAAAATGTATAGGGCTGCTCTCCATGAAGAATCCTGTGAAGCTGGTGGCACATTTTATTTCTTTCTTCCTCGTCCATTGTACACCTTATCTCTTCAAGCAGCCAATCAGCTTTCGCATTGTTAAAACCAACATAATTTGAGCCCCGGTTACCAATCTGTGACGAGTGAAATAGTTGGTAATTATCTTCTATAATATCACCTCCCCAACCCATAACTATTGCTTCGAATTTCCTGTCACTCAGTCTAGGTATAAGAACCGACCACTCGTACGGCTCAGGGATAACTTCAATTCCTACCCTTGCTGCCTCGTCCTTCAATAGCTTTGCTAATCTCTCATACAGCGCCGAAGCGCTCGAATACATAAACTTAAATCGGAAAGTCACTCCATCCTTATCTCTCAACCCGTCGCCGTCACTGTCGACCCAGCCAGCTTCATCTAGCAACTTTCTTGCTCTATTCAAATCATAGGGCCACGGTTTAATAGCTGAGTCATTCTGAGCGCCATTAATATAGTATGGCCCGGTAATCATTTTGCTGTGACCCTTTAAAAGCTTTGATATTATCTCCTCGCGATCAACAATGTGCGTCATTGCCAAGCGAACACGCTTGTCTTTAAAAAATGGTGTGTCGTGATTCCAGCCAAGATAATAAAACGGAACACCAGGCTTCCAGCACGCAATGCAGTTAAATTTATTCTTAAACTCGGTGTCATTGACCAGGTCTGAAAACTGGTCCGGTTCAGGTATAATAATATCAACTTCGTGCGAACGCAGCGCCTGGACAGCCGCAATCGGATTCGAAATGAATTTGTAGATGACTTTTTTCAGCTTCGGCTTGGGGCCCCAATAGTTCTCATTACGCCGTAGAGTAATCTGCTGACCTACATCCCATTTCTCAAATATATATGGTCCACTACCTACAGGATTCGAAACTCTTTTATTGAATTGCTCCGCATTTTCAAATTCATATATATGCTTTGGATATATACCAACATCCCAGAACGACAAAACCTCTAACGCTTTAAAATAAGGTCTCTTCATAATAAACTTTACTTCACGGTCACTGAGCTTAATAACTTTCTCAACATCTCTGTAATAATTAGCTATATCTGCCGCATCTACATTCGGATTAATAATTGTTTCGTACGTGAATATTACGTCATCAGTAGTAACAGGAACACCATCCGAGAAGTGCACATTGTCCCTAATCCGAAATGTTATCTCCAGCCCATCACTCGAGATATCATAACTTTCTGCCAATAAGGGTTTGAGTGTCACATTATCAAAATCATAAAACATCAGAGGTTCGAAAATCTGTGGAGTTGTAATCCATCTTGAATAAATATCATTGTCAACGTTAATCTGGTTCAGCGTCTTTGGCTCGACTCGAAACCCCCATATTAGCCAGTCCCCCTCATCGCCTGGATATTCCTCATCAGACGCACCCGAAACCCCCGGCTCATATTTACTTGCGTCAATTGCATCGCCGTTTTCGAAAATCTCATCAAACCGGTTTAATCCCTCGCAAAACCGCTCGGATTCCATCATTGAAAAAATTTGCAGAAGTATAATAATCAACAGAAAGGAAAAAAGGAAAAAAGTTACGATGCCTCCACGACCGTTCATAAAACCAAACCTCCATTGTTTGGTGATTCTATCTTGTGCCTTCTACAAAATAATGGGAACCTATGTCGTAAAATCTGAAACCGATTTTAAATCAGTTTTTATCTACCAGCTTCAATTCATGGACGGCTCCGGCAAAACAAGCGGTGCAGCACGCCTGCTTCCATCCGGATTCTTGCCATAATCAAATTTAAGTATCAATGACAATTGACCAGCCTTCGTCTCATCCCCAAGCAATCTGTTGTGTTCCTGTAAAAGGGTATTATAATCGCCCTGCTCAACTGCATTCTTCACAACCGATTGCGCCACCTTCATACGCTTGCTAACGCACGACATCTCTGTCTCAACCAGTACCGAAGCCAGTTGCTCCTTCTGAACATCGCTTAGAACATCCTGCCCCTTAATATATCTTTGAATCGCGTATGAATATAATTGCCCAAAACGGCGACCAACTCTAGGTTTGCTTATGCCATCATAGGGTATTCTACTATCAAGTAATTTTAAGATGTTCTCATCCAACAGTTCATACTCAACTGTCCAATCCTGGTAATTTTTTATTCGCCAATCAGTTATCTTCAACAACAACTCCTCTCCTTGCGGAATATCCACGTTGGCAGCAAATTCAGCCATCAAAGCCAACACATCAGGGCTGCTGCTCTCAACAACTCTTTCTAATTGTTCCGCAATTCTCCCAACCAATTCCACAGTGGCGAGCCCTTCGGAATTTAACTGCCTTATGATACCAGCATTAGTAACAGAATGAACAGCCCAGTACCGGATAGCATTCTCACTATCGAACCACTTGATAGCCAAATCTGCCAGCCGCAGGTCTTCAAGGGAATCTACCAGAATCAAAAGATTAAGAATTACTCTAAATCTACGTTCTGCCGGTGTTAACCTTCTTGCTGCTTCAAGTGCTCTGGATATGTATTTATAAGACGACTCAGAAAACTGTTCAGCGTATTGATCTCTGGCACTTTCCTTATTAGAAACGCTACGAGACAAAAATATCGTACGGGCCTTTGCAACAGAGGTAAAATCTACAGTTTTCACCAATTCATCCACTGCATCAGCAATGAAATCATCTATAACCTGCAATTCTGAGTTATCGAGAACGCTCTTATTACGCACTCCATCAATCGGCCCAGTATTGACAGCAACAGCCCCTGAATGTAATACTAAAACTAAAAATATTGCCCAAACAACAAAAATCAGCTTTTTACCGTTCATTATTCCCAACATCCCAAAAAGCAACCAGTCCGCTGGAGTCGGACACCATAGTCCCCCCTATAATATAACAAATTCTACTGTACTGACTATCATTTGTCAAGCACATTGGTTTTGAATCCAATAATCTTACTTTCGTCCAACAATTACCTTTTCTTTACCATATTCCGAGGACTTTCCATTGCTCAATTTCTAAATTTGGTATAATAACAGCTATCGAATGTATAATTTTGCAGGGTTTTGAAAATGTCAGAACCATCAGTAAAAATCACTCGCACAGACCCTCTGAGACTTTATATCGAGCGTTGTGGTCCAATGGTAACAGATGCAACGATTTTTGCCAGTCAGTCCATCAGCCTCGAATCGGAGGCAATCCGCCAGCTCTGTGATGCCGCCTCTTTACCACCGGCAAAGAAAGTACTTGCTACTGCTGATATCCACGTTGGTTTCGGAGTACCAATCGGGGCTGTTTTAGGGTTGGAGCAGGTAATAATGCCGGCTGCTGTCGGATACGATATAAACTGCGGTATGCGACTCTTGAGCACTCCCTTCTCTAAAGGCAGCATCGACACCGATAAAATCGCCATCTCCATCGCCAGAGATATACCTCTCGGCGAAGGCAAAACCAATTTGACATTAGACAAAACCTGCCTCGAGGCTGTCGTCAATAAGGGTGTAGCGGCAGTACCTATGCTCGCACAAAGAACCAGTCATCTGGCATGGGAAGCATTCAATCCTGATGAATTCACCGATGACCTTAAAAGAATCGAAGAAAATGGCTGTCTTCCCAGCGACCTCGCTACAGTACCAGGCACCGCAATACAGAAAGGGTCTGCCCAACTCGGAACGCTTGGCGGGGGGAATCACTTTATCGAAATCCAATATGTCCAGCAAATTCTGGACCATTCTTTAGCAGAAACCTTTGGGCTTTCCAAAGACCAAATTGTTGTAATGATACACTCGGGTTCCCGTCGATTCGGCTATGAAATTGCCGACCAATATATGAATATCGCCGCTCATAGGCCGGATATGGTCGAACGGAAAAAAATGCTCTCATATCTGCCGACCGACACTAACGCCGGTAAAAATTATATCGCTGCAATGGCAGCTGCCGCCAACTTCGCCTTTACTAATCGCCACATTATGGCACTGCTCGTAAGACGATGCTTCAACAGAATGTTCGGTCCGACCCCTCTGCAGCTTGTCTATGATGTAGCTCATAATATGGC
>CAZDQP010000098.1:0-10229 GCA_964507485.1 uncultured Pirellulales bacterium
GGATGAATCTGCCCATATGAGTTTTATAGGCCTGCCGACTCCCGCTGCAGCAGGGGTAGTAGTGAGTCTTGTAATATTCCATCAGGAGACACTGCTGGAGCTTTCATCCGGCGGCGCGCAGGTTTATCTTGTTTTTGAGAGCGCAGTTATTTACGCTTTGCCGCTTTTGGTTCTTGGGGTGGCGGTGTTGATGGTCAGCAGGATTCGCTATCCACATATTTTAAATCAATACTTAAAAGGGAAAAAGCCTTTTGCACATCTTATCAGAGTTTTGTTGTTCCTTGCACTTGTTGTCTGGAGCAGACAGGTAGCATTAGTATTGATTTTCTGCAGTTTTGCAGCAGGTGGTTTTTTGAAGTGGTTTTATTATAAGGTAGTTCACAGGAAGAGTGACATTGCAGTGTCGTCTGAACCGTCAACTGCGATGAATGCCGACCGTGGTCCATTTGTATAGCATTACGATGGCGATTGGCCGATGTTAAGCTATGAGTTCAATCGGACGTGAGTTATCCGGGGAAGAGTGTCGAAGCTTCGTTATAATTTCTAATGAGTTTAACTTGTCGTCTGGAGGTCTGCCTGTTTGGCAGAGCATTGGTTTATCTGGTAATATTGCTCCACAACATTACAGAGTCTCTGCAGAACCTGCCGGCCTTCAGGGCTTGCTTCAAGACCGACAATCTGCAGGCCGAGACATATACTTTTTTCATCTGCTGTCGGCAGGATGTTCCTAATCTGTGCGTTGAACATCAACGGCATTTCATAGGGCATAGGTGTAAATCGAAGCCCGACGAACTGTCCTTTTTTGAAGTCCGGTTTTTGTTCGTTGTCGATAGCAATCTGCACGCCTCCTGCGGAGATGTCGTTGAGCTTACCCTGCCAATAGCATTCCGGCGGAGTCCTGGGAGCAGTTGGAGCCTGGTTTGCCTGGGAGACTTCGTCTGAGCAGCGGCGATGCCATAGCATCACATTTACTTTCAAAGAACTGGGGACGTCAACACGGAAATAGCTTCTTCTCTGGACCATCTCTATTCGGTCCGGCACATTTAGAGCTATCGTTCCACCGCATTCGGGATTTGATGCGGGCTCGAGATCTGCGACGATTGTCTCAAAGATGAATTTGCCGTAACCGTACTTTATCGATATACCGACGGGTTGATCGATTCGGATGTTAATCGGCTGCGGCTTATGGGCAGTTGTTTGTTTTCCTGCAGGACCGGGGCCTTCGTGGGATTTATGCGCGGCTCTTGGCGCGATCTGGATATTCAGTCTGTTGGCTCCAAGGTTGGTGAGCAGCACTTTAGCGATGTGCCATTTGCCCCTGGATAAATATGACATAACGGCAGGTATTTTTTTCTCGATTACGGTCTGCAGAATCTCCCTCGGTTCGGCTCCGTTTGGCATTGTTAATTCGTTCATATCCCCCCCTCTAGTGAGGTGTTTTAAGAATCTTGTTTTGTACTTAAACAGGGGCTTTTTCAGGATTCCAAGTACCATAATTGGATATCTATCCCTTTCTAAAGTATATATATAAATCGGCAATAAACAAATTTGGTTTTAAGCAAAATTCTATAACTTGCCATTATCCTGCAGGATTTGCTTATTTTAGGGGTTATCTGTCGGTGGGCAGTACATAGTTGCAAAATCTGTGTTTGGCGTATATGCTTTCTTAACCTATGAACGGGACGAACAAAATAAGAAGCCCCTGGGTGGATAAAATAGCGTTTTTTGGTCTTTTTTTGGCAGTTTTGCTGGCGGCCTACTTGATAGTTCTCTGGAGATCCGCCATTGTGCTTTCGGAACCGATAGAATTAAAATGTGCCAGTTTATCGGTCTGTATACCGACAGGAAATAACTGGCAAAGCGAAAAACAATGGAAGTATCATCAGAATGCATTCACTCTGGAAAGTATTAAGCCCGGCAGCGTAACCACTATGGTTTCCTGTCAATATCTATTGGCGCCCATGAAAGCAACTCCGAATGAATTATTTGAGGAAAAAGCTTATGCAGTTGGCGGGTTAAATATAGCGGAAACAGGCCGAATCGAGGTCGGCGGGCAGGGCATTACTTTAACAAATGGCTCACAAAATGGGGGTATTCTCACTCTAAACTGGGCACATATAAAAAGCCTCGCCGGAGGAAGCCAGAGACGAAGGAAGCTGTCCGATGTGTTTTTCGGGGTTGTACAGTTGCCGAACAACCGACGGCTTGATATCGAAGTGTACCAGACTGAGGGCGGCACTGGGCTGGCCGAGAGTATTTTCAGGTCCATTACCGAGAGTTTAAAATTCACAGACAGCCAGCTCCTTGAAGACGGTAGTCAGGTTATTGCAGCGATTAAAAGCAGAGGGCTCGGCAGCTTTTTGGATTCTGCCGGCAGTGAACGAGGATGGGATAGGGAAAGTTTTTTTCTGATTAAGGATGGCAAAGGGCACAGCGTGGGATTTGCCGTTGAGGCGCTGGACTGTCATTTTTCGGAAAGGCGGCGGAGTAGCGTTGATATCGAACAGAGAATAGAATCGCAATTTAATATATTGGCTTGGAGTTTTTACTATATTCACGGGCGGTACGACCGGGAGCAAACGGCATTTTTTAAAAGCAATAACAGCTTTGATGAATTTCTATGGAGAAGCGAGACCAGCGGACCGGGCGGCAGGAGCAGCGCCGAGATATTCTTAGGTGAAGGCGGGATTATGACCGTTAAAGAATTCGACCGGCGGTCCGAACGAGGAGATTACCAGGTCGGTCCTGCTGCAGTGCCGGAAATATTTAGCGAGCTTGTTTTCAGCCAGATGCTTGATACCGGCCGGGAAGAAATCTTTGTAGATATAATTGATGTTGATGGTAAAATTACGCCCGTATTTATAACAAGAGTTGAGGAATCCCGCTCTTTCGCTTCGCGAAATCTAAATGGCGACGTGGATATTGATGGAAAAGAAAATGCCTATGTATTCAGAGAGGAGCTTCTGGACGGTCGAGGGTTTTATGAGCAAGTGTATCTTGATGAGCAGAGGCGTATTACGAAGAGACTATTGCAGCAGGAAAGTGAATACTTTCTGGAGCGCACCACCATGGAAAACGTATTAAAAGAATTTCCCGAGCATGGAGGTTATATTTTACAAGGGAAGGATGAGAGACTGGGAAAGAACCGGATGTAAAGTGATTGTTTACAGGGACTTGTCGTTTACATTGCATCCTTTTATATAAGAGACTAACGGTGAAATCTGAAAGGTGTTTGTAATGTCTGAGAATTACGATTGTATCATAATTGGCGCCGGCCCTGCCGGTCTAGGCGCAGCGCTTTACTCCGCCCGAGACAGATTGAAAACGCTGGTTCTTGAGAAACTTCTGCCAGGCGGACAAATCAGCAACACAGACAGGATAGAGAACTATCCCGGCATTGAGCGGATAGACGGCTCCGGTTTGATTGAGCGCATGCAGAAGCAGGCCGAGGCCTTTGGAGCGGAAATAAAGACCAGCAGCGAGGTTACAGGATTGAAAAAATTACAGGATGGCAATGTAGAGGTCAGTTGCGATAAAGACAAATATATTGCGAGGGTTGTTATTCTGGCGCCCGGAAGTGATTATCGCAAACTCGGTATCCCCGGCGAGGAGGAATTCCGCAGCGCTGGTGCAGGTGTCAGTTATTGCGGGACCTGTGATGCGCCGTTCTTTAAAGGCAAGCAGGTTGTTGCCGTCGGGGGGGGGAATACCGCACTGGAAGAAACACTGCACCTGACCAAATTCGCCGAGAAGGTGACGCTGATACACCGCAGGGACGAGTTTAGAGCGACCAAAGTTCTGCAGGAGGAGATTCTGGCCAAAGCAAACGAGCCAAACTCTAATTTGGTTTTAAAATACAGTACCGTGGCCACCGCTATAGAAGGTGAAGGTAAAGTCCAGTCAATCAAACTAAAGGATGTAAAGACAGGCGAGGAAGAGGATTATCCCTGTGACGGAGTGTTTATATTTGTTGGTATGGTTCCGAATACTGATTTTCTCAAAGGATTCGTGGAACTGACCGAGAACGGATTTATTAAGTGCGACTGTGCATATCTTCGCACAAAGATACCCGGCGTATTTGCAGCAGGTGACTGCAGAATCGGAGCGGCTATGCAGCTGGCAACGGCGGTCGGCGATGGAGTTGTGGCGGCGATGATGATGAAACAGTACTTCAGAGACCCGAAATGGTGGAACGAAGCTGTTAATGATATACTTCAGCCGGGCGGATGGTAGGCGTAGAGTTTCTTCGGATAAAGTGAAGTAGTGCCAATGGATTATGTTGCTCTGGGCATAATATGGTATGTTGTTTTTATAATTTCCACGACTTTTCACGAGGCGTGCCACGGATTTGCTGCAGTGAAGATGGGGGACCCTACCGCTTACCATCACGGCCTAGTTACCTTAGACCCAGTACCGCATATCAGAAGGAGCCCTTTTGGTATGGTTGTTGTTCCAATACTTTCTTTTTTACTTTCCGGCTGGATGATAGGCTGGGCCAGCGCGCCGTTTGACCCTTACTGGTCGCGGAGCAACAAGAGGAGTTCGGCTTTGATGTCGCTGGCCGGTCCGGCTGCGAATTTGGCCCTTATCATAGCGGCGGCTTTGATAATTCGCGGCGGGATGTTTTTTGGAGTTTTCCATGCTCCCGATACAAGTACTTTCACTCGCGTTACCGAGGCAGTGTCTTCAGGGCTGGCAAACTCTGCGGCGGTAGTAGTAAGCATAGTCTTTTCGCTGAATTTGATTTTATTGGTTTTTAATCTGATTCCACTGCCTCCTCTTGATGGCAGCGGTATTCTTTTGTTTTTTCTTAGTGACAGAACCGCAGAACGCTATGAAAATTTTCTATGTCAGCCGATGCATAGTATAATAGGACTGGTCATTGCGTGGCAGCTTTTTGGTACAGTCTTTAGTCCTATACATACACTGGCGTTAAATGTACTTTATCCCGGAGCAGGGTATCATTAAATCAGCACGAGTAATCGGCGAAAAGCATAAAAGTGTTGATAAAAGCTCGGAACCACAATATGCTACTTTGTTAGGAATGGGAGATTTTTGAGAACTTTGTTATGCAGAGGCGACAATTAGGATATACCGATTTGAAACTAACGACCGTGGGGTTAGGCACCTGGGCGATGGGCGGGCCGTGGCAGTTCGGCTGGGGGCCGCAGGATGACGGTGAAGCGATTGCTGCAATTCTGACAGCATTGGACGAGGGAATCAACTGGATAGATACTGCAGCAGTCTATGGCTGCGGCCATTCGGAAGAACTTGTCGGAGAAGCGCTCAGGCAAACAGGACAGAAGCCGATTATCGCAACAAAGTGCGGGTTGTTGTGGAATGATAAAAGGGAAAAGGTAAGCTGCCTTAAAAGAGAAAGTATTCGGGACGAGTGCCACGCAAGTCTTAAGAGAATGGGTATTGAGGTAATAGATCTGTACCAAATGCACTGGGGCGAGCCGGATGAGGATATCGAAGAGGCCTGGGAAGCGATGGCCGAATTGGCCGAGGAGGGTAAGGTTCGTTATATAGGTGTATCGAATTTTAACATTGAGCAAATCAAGCGCGTCCATAGAATCAGTCCTGTTGCTTCGCTTCAGCCGCCTTACAGTATGCTCCATCGTGAGGTTGAGGATGAGTTGCTGAACTATTGTGCAGAGAATAATATCGGGGTTGTTGCATACAGCCCTATGCAACGTGGTTTACTCACGGGTAAATTTAGCCAGGGGCGTCTTGCAGGTTTGCCTTTGGATGACCATCGGAGAAAAAGTCCGGATTTTCAGGAGCCGCAGTTTTCCACCTCGCTGGAGCTTGTTGACCAGCTTCGGCCCATAGCAGAGCGCAACGGCAGAACATTGGCACAATTGGCGATTAGTTGGGTCCTGCGCAGAAGCGAAGTTACTGCAGCTATCGTAGGAGCGCGAAGACCCGAGCAGATTGTGGAGACGTCGAGGGCAGGCGATTGGAAACTAAGCGTAGAAGACATAGAACAGATTGAACAATTATTAAAAAATCGACAGGAAAAAATAAATGCCAAATGACAAAACTCTATTCATTAGCCCTTTGGTGGAGCGGAATGCATCGAAAGAAATGGCAGAGCTTTTCGGAGCGCAAAAAAAGTTCAGCACGTGGCGCCGACTCTGGCTGGAACTCGCAAGGGCACAGAAGAAACTCGGGCTGAATATAAGTCAAAGCCAGATAAATGAGATGTCTAAACATCTTGATGATATTGATTTCAAAAAGGCCACTAATTACGAGAAGAAATTTCGTCACGATGTTATGGCCCACATTCATACCTTCGGCGAAGCGGCCCCCAAGGCAGCTCCGATTATACACCTCGGAGCAACGAGCTGTTTCGTCGGCGACAATACCGATTTGATTATCATCCGCGAAGCGCTGCAAATGACAGCTGGGAAACTTGCATCTGTTGTTAATCTTCTGGCCAAGTTTGCAAAGAAGCATCGTTCGTTGGCTGCTCTCGGCTTCACACATTATCAACCGGCCCAGTTGACCACGGTGGGGAAGCGGGCAACTTTATGGTGCTATGAATTTGTTTTGGATTTGCGGGAAATCGAATGTCGCCTGCAGAATCTGCCGTTCAGGGGCGTCAAAGGAACGACCGGTACGCAGGCATCGTTCCTTGAGCTTTTCAACGGTAGCCATAGAAAAGTGAAGCAACTCGATAAAGCTGTAGCCAAAGCATTTGGTTTTAGGGAAATTTGTGCTGTTACCGGCCAGACTTATCAGCGTAAAATCGATGCCTTCGTTGTAAATACGCTTGCCTCCATTGCACAATCTACTCATAAAATGTGTAACGACGTTCGTTTGCTGGCGAATCTTAAAGAGATAGAAGAACCATTTGAAAAATCTCAGGTCGGCTCCTCGGCGATGGCCTACAAGAGAAACCCGATGCGCTGTGAACGAATAACGGCGCTTAGCAGATTGGTTTTAAGCCTGGCCACCAGTCCGCAAATGACCGCTTCAGAACAATGGCTTGAAAGAACACTCGATGATTCGGCCAATAGAAGGGTTGTTATTCCGGAGGCCTTTTTGGCCGTGGACGGAATACTGGAAATTCTTATCAATGTTCTCGGCGGCCTTGTTGTTTATCCTAAAGTCATAGCGGCACGAATTGCGGCAGAGCTGCCATTTATGGCTACTGAGAATGTTTTGATGGCAGCAGTAAAAGTGGGCGGCGACAGGCAGGAGTTACATGAAAAAATACGCCGTCATTCACACGCCGCCGCCGAGCAGGTGAAAAAATTCGGTAAACCGAATGATTTAATGGAACGGATAAAAGATGACCCTGCTTTCAGAAAGGTGAATTTCAAAAAAGTTCTGAACCTGAACAATTATATCGGCAGGGCGCCGCAGCAGGTTGATGAATTCATAAAAGATGTGGTTACGCCAATCCTTAGGAAATACCGCAGGGAACTTAGCAGGAAAGTTGAACTGAAAGTGTAAGGGGTTTTGTTCTGTGGACAGAGATGAGCTCATAAGGCGTATTAAGGAAACGTCATACCTCGAAGGTGATTTTACGCTTCGCAGCGGAAAGAAAAGCAAATACTATCTTGATAAATACCTTTTTGAGACCTGTCCGGATATACTTGCAGCCCTTGGTGAGGAATTCGCTAAACACGTAACTTCCGATGTTACTTTGATAGCCGGTGCAGAACTGGGTGGTGTTGCGTTGGCCGCGGCTACTGCGATGCGGACTGGTAAAAACTGGATTATTGTTCGAAACAGCAAAAAGGGCTATGGCACTGGCAAACTAATCGAGGGGATATTGAAAGAAGGCGATGTTGTTTTGCTTGTTGAGGACATCGCCACTACAGGAGGGCAGGTTCTCGAAGCAGCCAAAGTTATTACCGGGGCCGGCGCAGAGGTTAAAAAAATTGTCTGTGTAATCGACCGCAAACAGGGAGCGTGCGAGAACATAACGAGCGCCGGCTATAAATTTGAAAGTATCCTTACCAAAGACGACCTCGGCATAAAAGATTAGCAGGTAAGCAGGTCGATGATTTTTTGCGCAATTTTGGTTTTGGTTGTGTTTGGTAGTTTCAGCCATTTGCGGCCGGGCATTTTTATCTGAACGGATGCTTTGTCGGAACCGACGGCGGCGGAGGTGTTGGCGATTATCATATCAAGATTCTTTTCTTTTAACTTTTTCTCAGCGCTGGTTCGGACGGCTTTATCCTCTAGGGCAAAGCCGACAACGGTTTGATTTTTTCTTTTGTGCTTTCCTGCCCATTTTAGAATGTCGACTGTCGGGTTTAATTTGATTATAAGAGGCTTTCCATCCTTTTTTATTTTTGTCTTGGCAGGCTTGGCTGGTGTATAGTCCGCAACCGCAGCTGTCATTATCAGGCAGTCGCATTTTGTGAAAAACTTTTTAACGGCTGCAAACATTTCGGATGCGCTCTCAACACCGACAAAATCTACTCCAACCGGCGGCTGCAATTCCGATGCGCTGATAAGCGTAACTCTATGACCTGCTTTTTTTGCTGCAAGTGCAAGGGCATAACCCATTTTGCCGCTGCTTGCGTTGGAAATGAATCGGACGTGGTCAATATATTCGCGGGTACCACCTGCTGTTATTAGAAAGCGCATTTTTACGGGCGGTTTATTTTTTCTTTTGTTTGAGTTTCGAAGCAATTTTTTCGATTGCCTCCAGAATTTCCTGCGGCTCCGACATTCTGCCAATACCTTCTGAGCCGCAGGCAAGCCGACCTTTAGCAGGGCCTACTAATCGAAAACCCATCTTTTTGACTGTTCTGATATTGCGTTGCACAGCGGGATTATTCCACATACTGTCGTTCATCGCGGGGGCCAGAATCACAGCCCCAGATTTAATCAGCGGCCAGCATACACAGAGGGTTGTGCTAAGCAAATCATCGCAGATGCCGTTTGCGATTTTCCCTATGATGTTTGCTGTTGCCGGCGCAACAACAACAATATCAGCCCAGCTAACCAGATTTATATGGCCGGTTTTGAATTCATTGTTTGTATTCCATAGGCCGGTAAAAACCTCTGCGTTAGTGACCGCCTCGAAGCTCTTTGGTCGGATGAGCTGACAGGCGTTATCCGTCATTATAGTGTGCACTTTGGCACCAGCAGCGGTTAGCTTACTGGCCAAGTCGACAGCTTTATATGCAGCGACTCCGCCGCTGACACCCAACAGGACGTGCGTTCCTGTTTTACCCAATGTCCCGGAAGAGGAATTTTTCGGGCGACTTCGATTTGATTTATTTTTAGTCATTACCGGTTTTATTATTCTTTTAGATTGTCAGCATTTCCGGCCTCGTCGTCTACAGCAATCTTACTCTGAAGGATTTCCTGAATAACAATTTCCAGCTGTGTTTTGCCTTTGGCATCCTCAATCAACGGCCGAGCCCCCTCCATCAGCTCATCCAGCCGTCTTTGTATCAGTGCCGTTAGTTTGAACTTACCACCAACTTTGTCAATTATGTCCGTACTCTTTAGCTCTTCTATCATTCTTTTTCTCCAACTTTTTGCTTAATGATTTGGACAATCTCTCTTACTGCCTGTTCCAAATCATCATTTATAACCATATGTTTATAATATTGCCAGGCAGCGGCGATTTCAATACCTGCCCCGTTTAGCCTTTTTTCAGCCGTTTTAGGGTCTTCTCTACCCCGCAGATTCATTCGCTCTGCCAGTTCCTTATGGGTCGGCGGCAGGATAAAAATCATTACCGCATCCGGGTATATTTCTTTTATTTGTTTGGCGCCCTGCACGTCGATTTCCAAAATGATGGTTTCGCCGGCCTGCAGCGCCTTATCTACATTATCTTTCGGTGTTCCGTAGAGATGGCCAAATACCTCCGCGTATTCTAACAGCGAATTTTCATTTATCTGTTTCTGGAATTGCTGCTCTGATACGAACAAGTATTCCCTGCCGTCAACTTCATTTTCACCTTTGGGCCTGGTGGTAATTGAAATGCTGAGACGAGCGTTATTTAACCGCTTCACAACCTCTTTACAAATTGTACTTTTACCCACTCCGGAAGGGCCGCTGACTATTATCACTTTACCGGTTTTGTTTTTGGTGTTTAGTTTTGAGTTTTTAGTTACCATTCACAGAAAAAAGTGCGTTTAGAGTCCCTGTTAAATCTCTGAAAGCTGTGTTTTTCCCTCACTCTATATTTTGAACCTGTTCTTTAATCCGGTCTATCCGGCACTTTATATCGACCACGCACCGTATAACTT
>CAZDQP010000099.1:0-10170 GCA_964507485.1 uncultured Pirellulales bacterium
GGTGTATAGTAGCGAAGAGGGATTTGCGCCTTGGAGGCAGGGCAAGGATGGCGAAATTTTGCTGCAATCAAAAGATGGTGACTTTCCGATTTTTGGTAAAGCGATGCATTACCAGATTATTATTCGAACTCCAGGTTTTGCTCCTAAAATATTCGAGATAGACCGTCCCGAGGGAGATATTGAGCGAACAGTAATGCTAGCTAAAAGCCGTGCTGTTGATTTGCGGATAACAACAGCTGACAGCAGAGCGATTCCGGACGCACTTGTGCCGACAATCGCATTTTCTGATTTTCAAGAGAAAGTTTGGTCGAAATTTCATATTCGGGATACGCAAAAGCATGATTTAGATATTAACTTTACTTCACTTATTCAGAGGAAACCCGGACATTACGTCTTTTATACGGCTGAAGATTCGCCAGAAATATATGTTTTTGTGGACTATCCAGGGTTTATACGTGCATTTCGGGCAGGCCCGTTTAACTGGAGAGACTTATCCGACGGCAGACTTGAGATAGAATTGCCTAAGCCGGCCAGCATAGAGGTTGTTTTTGCCCCCCAAAAGGACTGGACAGGAAATTTGCCTTATGCAATATGCAGGCTGGAGGTTATGCGGAAAGATCCCGAAGGCGGAAACCGACTTTTCTCTTTAGTTTCCATAAAAAGTGAGAGCCCCAGTTTGTATATGAGCCCTGAGTTTTTTGCTCCCGGCGATTATTGGATTCAGTTGAACACCATGCCTTCAAATACGGCAGAGGTATGCGCTTTGGAAAGAGGGAAGGCCAATCCTGCTTTTTACAGAGATGTGAGACGATTTTCGCTTACAGCAGGTCAGAAGGAAAAAATTGTATTTCAATATGCTCCCTATGATGAGAGTGGTTATAAGGGAGATTATAGCGCCAACGTTAATGTCCGATGGCATAACGGCAAGGATGCTGCTGGAGTTCCCTACGCCCTGTATTATTGGGATAGACACTTTGGTGATGTAAGTGTTAAGGATGGGTTGGTCCCAGATAACGGCCAAATTGAGTTAACCGGTCTTGCAGGCGGCGATAACGTGCCACATTTTACACTCGTATTTGAAAAGGGAAGATTTGGGAGATATACTTTTCAGTTACTTGGTAAAGAAAAAAGGAGGGAGCTTGAGTACAAGATTGCACCTCAGGAAGATGATATGGCACCAGATATTACTCTTATAGACATCTTTACCGGAGAAAAAGTCAGGCTTTCCGATTATAAGGGCAAGGTTCTTTTTATCGAATTCTGGACAACCTGGTGCGGCCCATGCCAAAGTCCGACGGCGAAACTTTGTGAGATAGCTTCCAAACGGAAGGATGACTGGTCGAACAAAGCTGCAATTTTGTGCGTCAGTATCGACAATAAGAAAGAGGACATAATAAGCCATGTGAACAGCCGCGGCTGGTTGAGAGTTCGTCATCTTTTGTGTGGGGAAGGTGGGGCGGGTTTTAAATCCGATGGAGCAAAAGCTTATGGAATAGACGGTGTACCGACTGCCTTACTAATAGACAAATCCGGAGCTATTGTCTGGCGTGGACATCCTGGAAAAATTGACATAGAGGCCAAATTGGATGAACTTTTGGAAGATGGAAACTGAAGAAAAGAATTTTAGGCGGGCGGTGCTTTGGGATGCGGCAGAAGGCAAGAAGGTTAGCTGCAAGCTGTGCGCGCATCGGTGCGTTATTGGCGGCGGCAAATTGGGCAGGTGCTGTGTGCGCAAGAATATAAACGGCGTACTATACTCGCTAAACTATGACAAGGTCTGCTCAGCCAATCCTGACCCGATAGAGAAAAAGCCGTTGTTTCATTTTCAGCCGGGGTCGAGCAGTTTTTCCGTTGCTACGATGGGCTGTAATTTTCGCTGCGATTTTTGTCAGAACTGGCAGATAAGCCAGGTAGCTATTGAAGACGGGCGAATTGACGGGCAGGCGATAAGCCCGGAGCAGATAGTTACGGCTGCTGTTCGCTACGGGTGTAAATCAATCGCTTATACATATACTGAGCCGACGGTTTTTATGGAGCTATGCAATGACTGCGGGCGGCTGGCAAAGGGACGCGGCCTGGCAAATGTTTTTGTCAGCAACGGTTACCAGAGCATTGAGACAATCGATTTTGCCGGCGAGTGGCTTGACGGGATAAACGTTGACTTAAAGTCCTTCAGTGAGGATTATTACGAAAGGTTGTGCAAGGCGCATTTGCAGCCGGTGCTCGATACGATTAAACACATTGCAAGAGAGACAAACATCTGGCTTGAGATTACGACTTTATTAGTTCCGGGCGAGAATGATTCCGATGATGAGTTGAAACAGCTTGCAGAATTTATTGTTAATGAGGCCGGAGCTGATGTTCCCTGGCATATAAGCAGGTTTCACCCGCAATATAAATATCAAGATTCTGTTCCTACGCCAGTGAAGACGCTCGAACGTGCAGAACAGATAGGCAAGGAAGCCGGGTTACATTATGTTTATCCCGGTAATGTGCCCGGGGCCAAATCGGAAAGCACTTTTTGTTATAATTGCAGCAGGGTGCTGATCGAACGTACCGGATACCGAATACTGGCCAATCATATAAAAAATAGCTGTTGTCCGGGCTGCGGGACGGAAATAGCAGGTTTCGGTTTGTAATGTTATTGTCTATGGTGATGCCCACGGCCCCGACCGTGCCGGCCATGGCGAAAACGATGCGGCGGCGGGGGGATTGTTTCTGGAGGGACAGTGAGTTTGATGGAGCCGCCTTCAATTGACAGGGCTTTTCCATTTACGAGTGCATCGGCGATTTTTTTGTGCGCGGATTCGATAATTCTGCCAAAGGTTTGCCGTGAAACGTTCATTTTTTTGGCAGCCTGTTCCTGATAAAGCCCCTGCAGGTCGGCCAATCGGATTGCTTCAAGTTCATCGACTGTTAATGTGATATGCTGCAATACCGACAGGGGAATTCCCTGTGGTTTGTAGTAGCTGACCTGCGGCAGGCAACCAACGCGTCGGCAATGTATCGGTCTCGGCATATAAATTATTTCTCAGTGGTCGCAGAGATTTTGTCCGGATTGCAACCGACCGGTGAGGTATTGCGAAACAAGCTCCCCGGGCTGGTTGTCAGGCGCACCAACTACGACGTTAATATTATTTTCTGCGAATAATTGCTGTGCTCTTCGGCCCATTCCACCGGCGATTATGAGCTCGACGTGCAAACCAGATAACCATTTCGGCAAAACACCCGGTTCGTGGGCCGGTGGGAGCACCAGTTCCTGGCTCTGAATGTTTTTACTTTCGCTGTCAACATCAATAATGGCGAACTGTTCACAATGGCCGAAGTGCTGTGATAATCTTCCTTCTGTTAACGGTATCGCTATTCTCATTTTGTTCTGCTCCTTATTTTCTGGGTATCCAACATATTCAATAGTATCTGCCATAGCAACACTATTTGTTTTTTTGTTTGATTGTTCGAATATTCAACAACGCTTTTGGCGGCGAGTTGCGCTTTGGTTACTTCGGTGTCGTAAGGGATTTTACCAATAACTTTCAGATTTTTTTCGTCCGCTTTTTTTTCAATCATTCCTGCGATTTTTGGATTGATGTCGTATTTGTTGATACAAATTGCTGTGGGTATTTTAAAATGCTCAGTTAATTCCACGACCCTGTTAAGGTCGTGCAGTCCTGAGAGTGTAGGCTCAGCGACGACTAATACTAAATCAGCCCCTGTAATCGAGGCAATTACGGGGCAGCCGATGCCAGGTGAGCCGTCAACGATTACGAGATTTTTATTCTGCTCGGCTGCGATATGTTTTGTTTCTTTGCGAATTAAACTGACGAGTTTGCCGCTGTTTTCCTCGGCAATACCCAGTCTGGCGTGTACCATAGGACCGAATCTGGTGTCTGATATAAACCATTGGCCGTTGACAGCATCTTTAAATTCGACTGCGTTGACAGGGCAGAATTCAACGCATACTTTGCATCCTTCGCAAGCAGCAGGATCAATTGTATAAGTTCTTTGAGCTAATTCGTTTGCCGGGCCGTTGAATAAGACAGCATCGAAATTACAAACTTCCTCGCATCTACCGCAGCCTATGCATTTTTCTGTAATGACCGACGCCTGTTTGCCGCCGCTGAAGTCGTGAGTTTGTTTTACGTCCGGCTGCAGAATCAAGTGTAAATCCGCAGCATCGACATCGCAGTCGGCCAGCACGGCATTTTTTGCGAGTGCAGCAAATGACGCAACAATACTCGTCTTTCCAGTTCCACCTTTGCCGCTTATGACGATAATTTCTTTCATTTACAGAACCTTCATTGCCTCTGTTAAATCAGCAAAGTGATGTTTGTATTCCGGCAGTGCATTTATAAGTATTTGGCCGGTTGAGTATGCCTCAGCGATGCGTTGGTCGTCCGGCAGCTTCAAAACAATTTCTATCTCTTCGGCGTTACAGTATTTCTCCACGTCTTCGTTGCCAATATCATAACGGTTGATGGCAACAGCAAAAGGCAGACCCATTTTTATGACTAAATCAACAGCTAGTTTCAAATCGTTTAAGCCGAATGGTGTCGGCTCGGTAACAAGTAAGACAAAATTTGCGCCTTTGACTGCCTCGACCACCGGACAGGAAGTGCCCGGCGGGGCATCGACTATTGCCAGGCAATCTTTTTTTATGTGGTTTTTTACCTCTTTTATCAATGATGGTGTTCTGACATTTCCGATACATAATTTGCCGCTGATAAAATCGACGTTTCCTGCTTTGCCGAATTCGATATCTCCGATGTTGAGCGGCTTCGGTTTGATTGCATCAACAGGACAGACGCGCATACATCCGCCGCAGGAGTGGCAGAGCTGCTCAAAGGTCAACACGTTCTCTTTTACAGATACAATCGCGCTATACTGGCAGATTTGGCCGCATTTGCCGCAGCCGGTGCACTGTTTCAAATCGACTTCGGGAACGTCTATCGCAACCTGCTGGGTGCGGTCTATTTTCGGCTTTAAAAAAATATGGCCGTTCGGCTCTTCGACATCGCAGTCAAGATATTGAACCGGCCGGCCCGAAGCAGCTATAGATTGGGCAAGATTTGTGGCGATAGTTGTCTTGCCCGTACCACCTTTGCCGCTGGCGACAGCAATGATAAAACCATCAGTCATATTATTTATCTATCCCAAAATGCGAGTTAACATTAGGTCCCTGTGCTTCGGTTAGCTTACCACTTTTGAAAAGTTCAATAGCATCTGCGATTGTTCCCGTTATGCCGGTATAGAGTTTGACTCCGCCAGCGGTTAATGTGCGTTCGGCATTTGGGCCGCAGTTGCCTGTCAAGACGGCCTCGGCACCGTTGTCAATTACAACCTTGGCTGAACTGATACCAGCTCCGCCGCCGGCGGCTATATTTTCGTTCTCAATTGCGTTAAAGTTCGTTGTTTCAGTATCAATGATGATAAAGCAGGCTGCTCTTCCGAAACGAGGGTCAACTTGCGACTGTAATGTTTTTCCAGTCGAGGTAATTGCAATTTTCATAGTATTTTTTCCTTTCTGCAGATATAGGGCAGTTGCGGCGCGCAATAGTACCATTAACCATTTTTTTGAAGGTGTTGTTTGTTACTTTTTGTTTTCTGCTTCGAGCTGTTCCATTCGCTGCTTTATTTCGTCAAGGGCGTTCTGGAAATACTCGGCCTGCTGTTTCAGGCCTGCGAGTTCCTGCTCAGTTGTCATTGTTGGAGTAAAAGGCACGCCGCCGTAAGCATATGGGTTCACAGCGCCGTCCCATGCAGGCCAGCCGTAACCAGCTCTTGCCCAGCCGAAACCGCGTCCGAACCCTCGGCCTCGACCGCCACCTCTTCCCCAGCCCCAGTAACCTCGTCCGCCGACCGGATTCATAAAACCAGGTACCGGATAGCCGATACAGTAACCAGCAGCCCTTCCTGTCATTGGTCCCATTCCTGCAGGACCTGTTCCATCTCCACGTGGCATAATAATTCTCCTTTCGTAAAATAGGTTAGTAAATTATTGTCTTGTCATTCCTGTACCGCAATTGGGACAGGTTTTTTGATTGCAAGGTTGTCCAACGATATGTGGGACTGCGTGACCGCAGTTGGGGCATATACAATTTCCTCCTGGGCCTGCTGCAAATTGACCGCCCATTTGTCCTCTACCCTGTCCCTGGCCTCGTCCCATGCCTCGGCCGCTGCGGCGTCCCTGACCAGCTGGCCCTGTTCCATTTCCTCTTGGCATAATATTGGCTCCTTTTTATTGGTTTTTTTATTCTAAGTTATGACTTTATTTTTTGTTAAAATCATACTGCCGATTTCGCAGCCCAGATGACGTGCAATAACCAGACATTTAGCTCGTAAAATGAAGAATATATCCTTATTAACATCACTTAGGGTTTCGTAATTACCTTGTCCCTTGGCGATGACTAAATCCGATTTATCGAATCGGCGTCTAAAATCCTTCGAGCAGATTTCCAGGATGGTACCCGGTGCGTCAGAACCGTTATCGACAACGCTGACTATATCGGTCAAGCCGGCTATCTGGGCATCTTCGATTGTTGCGTCGTTGATGATGGGGCTAGCCTTGACAACGAAAGTTATATTTTTTGTGGGTAGCAGTTCGATCAGCAATCGGTCGAAAACGATTTCGCCGGCGTTGTCCCCGAGGTAAAGAATGTCTTTAGCTTGGTTTGTTGCATTCCTAAATTCTTTTAAAGCTCTGGTCTCCAGCGGGTCTGTGAGAGATTGGGCAATAGTTTCGCCAATCTGCGGTTCTGTTAATCCAGTTTTGACACCTAAGTCGATGATGTTTCCGGCGATAGACAACCGAACCGCCGTTTCAAAGGGGTCGGTAGAATTTGCGATACGCTCTCTCAATTCGGGATACATTTCCAAAGCCATTTTGTTAAAGCGGTTTTTAATTTGCAGGTATGGGTCCTGCACACCGGTTAATTTGCGAATCATTTGATGTATTTTCCGAGCCATGGCAGGTGGGCTCTGACGAAGGTTCATTTCGGAAGTTAAACGTAGAACTTCTCGCATAACCTGCTCCTGAGTATTCCTGTCATCTGTTACTAACCTGACCGAATCAAGTGTCTGGCGGACGAAACAGGGGATGCAATCAAAATAGGTTCTCATTTGTGTCCTTTTCTTTGTTTAGTGCGGTTGTTCTCTTGCTTATTATCGATCCATTATCAACGTTTAAACTTTATATATTATACGGCAGTTATGGGCATATGCCCAATATAAAACCAGTAAAAAGTTGGAAAAATATAAAAATTTTTAGATTATTCCTTGGTTTTGGGGTGTTAAGGGGGGTGAGGCGGGGAAGGAAAGCGATGGTCTGGAAAATAGTGTTGCTGCTGTCAGGGCTTGGAAGCAGGTATATTTGGCTTAGAATTGTTATTTACAACCAATTCACGTTTTTTCTGCCTTTGAGGAGCATTTTGAATACATCACGAGTCATAGGGATATTATAATCATAGGATGCCAGGGTAGTTGAGTCGGTTACATTGACAACTCTTGCGGTCAGATAGACTCTATCAGCGGCTATAGCATAAGTGCCGACAATTACCGCCTGCGCATTGTGCTTGGTACTGATTTCCGACAGCTCGCGGCTGAGTAAAAATTCTCCGGAACCTTCTTTTATAAAAATTGTTGTGCGTAATTTCATTTCTATAGTGGTGTAACCGAGCTGTTTGAATCGTGACGAGATTTGTTCAGAAACCGTTCTGCCGAAAGTAGAGGACTCGTTTAAATTATCGACATTGACGAAACTTGCAACAAGAAGGGGATTGTCTTTGGACATAGCTTTGGGCAGTTTTCCAATAAGGTATTCAGCCGCTTTATAATTGGCGGCGGTTATAACATCGTCATTGGCGTCAACGAGTCTTATGTTGTTATCAGCGGCAGTCAAAAGTATTTCGTGTTCGGCTTTTTCGCGCTCCAAGAGGTTTTTGAGCATTTCCATTTTGGCCTCATCCCGAGCCTTTCGTAATTCATAGCTGTCGTATTTTGATTCAGCGATATTGAGGGTCGACTTTGAGGTTTTAGAGGTTTTGCTTTTTTCATTACAGCCGGTGATAGTGCAGAAAATCAATACCAGCAGCATTAATTTCAGAAGATATTTAGCCATTGGGTAAACGAACTCCATTGTTTTTAGCTGTATTGTATAGGCACGGATTTTGTTCTGTCAAGTTTTTTATAAAGCCGAGTATACGTATGTTAGTCAGAGCGACGGAAATTACGTGCAATTAAGGTAGTTTTTGACTAAAATCGAGATTTAAAATCGTTAATCATGGGTCAGAAAGTAATTATGAAGATAATTGCAGATGCAAATATACCGTTTGTGAAGGAATGTTTTTCGTCTATCGGCGAGGTAGAGGTTTTTACCGGTCGGCAGATAAAACAGGATGTTGTCGGTGATGCGGAGTGCTTATTGGTGCGCAGCGTGACGAGGGTGGATTCGGATTTGCTGGCCGGCAGCAAGGTACGTTTTGTAGGTACGGCCACCATCGGCGTTGACCATATAGATATTGAATATCTGGCGAAAAACAATATTGATTTCGCATCGGCGCCGGGGTCGAATGCCAACTCTGCGGCTGAGTATGTTATTGCCGGGTTACTTGAAATCGGGCGAAAGTTTAAAATAAAGCTGGAAGGTAAATCGATAGGTATTATAGGTGTGGGCAATGTCGGCAGCAGGGTTGCCAAGAAGTGCACGGCACTGGGTATGAAGGTGTTATTAAACGACCCGCCTTTGCAGCGAAAAAGTGGTGATGCGAAGTACCTTCCTTTGGAAGAGCTTTACGATTGCGACTTTATAACACTTCATACGCCGTTGACGTTTGAGGGGGTTGATAAGACTTTTCATTTAGCCGGCGAAAAGTTTTTCAAATCACTAAAACCCGGCTGTGTTTTTTTTAATGCTTCAAGGGGTAGAGTTGTTGATACAGAGGCGCTAAAAGCGGCGATTCGTTCCGGCCAATTAGAAACTGCTGTGCTTGATGTTTGGGAGAATGAGCCGAATATCGACGCAGAGCTTTTGGAGATGGTTGGCATAGGGACACCGCATATAGCCGGTTATTCACTGGACGGTAAGATTGCAGGAATGATTATGATATATGAGGCGGCATGTGAATATTTTAAACTTGAGACCAAGTATGGTGTTAAGGATTTTTTGCCTGAGCCATACGTTCCGCAATTGCAGATAAATCCAAACGGTGGCAACGAACAGGATGTGCTGCGTGAGGCCGTCGAGAAGGTTTACAAAATCAGCGAAGATGACTTGAAACTGCGACAGATTTTAAATAAGCTAACGGAAGGAAGAGGTGAGTATTTTGATGATTTGCGAAAAAATTATCCTGTGCGCAGAGAATTTCAGAATACAAACATAGAATTTGCTATGGCGAACGGGGTGGGCATAGAGAATTTGAGTAGAAAGTTTAAAGGGATAGGATTCGAAAATATTAAAAAGTAAGGATTAATATGCCTGGAGTTATATGTCTAAAATGCAGCAAGAGGATAAATTTCTTATTGGAAAGATTTTTGCGGCCGATTTATGCAAATTTAAGGTGCCCATTTTGTGAAGCAAGACTGGAGCTTGTAAATGCAGGATTGTGTCATTTTTTAAGTGGTATTATCTTTGCTGCAGCTCTTGTATTGCTTTTTTTGAAAGGGGTTCCTTTTTTATGGATATGGATTATTTTGTTGGGCATCTTGTGTTGGTTTTTAGATATTTTTATTGTCTGGTTGCTTGGACGATGGGAAGTATGGTCTTATGAAGTTTCAGAATTGTCAAAGCTGGAGTTACTCTCAGCGGCAAGTGCGGTTAGTACGATAATTGCTGCGGTGTGGGTTTTCTTTATGATAAGGACGGTTTTATTGCCATATTATAATCTTCTTGCGAACTTCGACTTGAGGGAGGACCAGATAGGCGAAACGGTCGAATATTATAAGGAACTATTTAGTGTGCGTGGCATAATTGGGATAATAATTGGTGTTTTGTCTTTGTCGGTGTCAGGAACTACAGGTTATATGAAAGGTAAATTTCGAAGACAAGCTATTGAAAAATCCTTATCACGGACAATATCGCAGGATTAGATGGTTTTGCTAAGAATCTTTTCTTATATAAGTGTGTGAAAGTAACAATGAAGTCCGGCCAGGGGCCTTTAAAAGAAGTAGTACGATGGG
>CAZDQP010000100.1:0-7978 GCA_964507485.1 uncultured Pirellulales bacterium
ATGCTCAATTTCTTCAAACTTCTCGTTCATCTCATCGAGCTGTTCCGCTGTAAGAATGTCCTTCCACCCGGGAAAAACAACCGTATCTTCTCTTGCTGCATGTGGTCGATACATTCGAACAAAAGAATTCAACGCACCTGCCAATTTCTTAGCATCGCCATCTTTTAATTTTGCTCCCTGTGTCACGGCGAGAATATAGTCGGTTATTTCTCGTCCGCGATTGTGCTGCGCGATAAGAATATCAGGGTAACCTGCCGCCTCGCCGCCCGCTTTTTTGACCGCAGGGAAGATATATGCTTCTTCCAGTTTTTTCTCATGATAATCTTCGCCGAAGGAACGAAAGAGTTTCGCTGTTTTTTGGAGCACATCAGGTACAATGACTAATGGCGTGCTGCGGAGCCTTGTCGCTGCTTCACTATATATAAACAATGCTCTGCGTAAAATTCCATGCTCACGCATCAAATCTTCAACAGCGGTAACTTCCATTTCCGTATGTTTCTCGCCTTCTTTTGACGTAGTTATTTCTTCTGCAGATGACCTCTTTACAGCAAGGTCGCCGCTCAGAATCAGCCCGGCGCTTAGACCACCAATTTCAGCAATTAAATTTCTTCTGGTAAGTTCCATAAGCAATCTCCTTAACAACGCCTACAATATAAATATAACAGCAAATCTTTTATATAGGAAAAAATCTTAAACTTAGGGAGGAAAAAGATCAATTCAAGCTGTTGTAGTAATGTCTTAGCTTATGGGGCAGTATAAATCAGCCAGACACCGCCGAGCAAAACCAAAAAACCACAAATTTTTTTAAGAATAACCGCTCCCCTGGATTTCTCGTTCCAGCTCATATATCGCTGCACAAGCCCGGTGCAAGTGCCGGCAAAGACTATGACGGAGCAGTGCCCGATGCCGTAAGAGAGTAAAAGAAGCACGCCGTATGATAAATTTGTTGCCGCCGTTCTGAATGTCACGGCCAGCATCGGGGCCATATAAGCAAAAGTGCAGGGGCCAAGAGCGATTCCGAACACTAATCCGAGAATAAACGCAGCCAACATTCCTTTTCGCTTCATACCAACCTGTCCCGGCCCGCTAAATGGCAGTGGTATCACATCCAGCAATATCAGGCCGACCAAAAAGAAAATCGCCGCCACAAAGTAATTTCCGTATCTTCCGATATCGCCAAGCATTCGCCCTGCTGCTGCGGTAATAACGCCAATTGCGGCAATCGTGATTAATATTCCCACTGCGAATAGTACCGAGATTACAAAAGCCCTCCTTGTGGACATTCGACCTTGCCCGCTGCGACGCATCGCGGCGAGCTGGTCGATGAATCCGATGATAAGAGGGATGCTGGCTAAGTGACATGGACTCAGCAGGATGCTGAGCATTCCCCAGACAAATGCCGCAGCTAAAGCTATTGTGGCTGTCCCCTCAACAGCGTGTGTGAGGCTTGTAAAGAGTTGCTGTATCATTTTGTCTTTGTAAACTCAAAGCCGAGCTCGGCCCACTTGGCCAGAATGTCCTCTTTAGAATAGAAGCCTTCGTGGCGGAAAAGCTCTTTGCCCGAAGCATCGTAGAAAATCTGCGTAGGCTTTACTCTGATTTGATATTCCTGAGCGAATAGAGGATTTTTGCCTATATCGAGGAACTCTACAACCAGCTTGCCCGCCAGCTCTTTTTTCAGCTCTTCGAGGATTGGAGCCATCATCTTGCATGGAATACATGTGCCGGCTCCAAGGTCGATAAGGGCAGGCAAAGCCTTTACCTCGAGCTGCTCTGGCTTGTATTCTGCTGGTACCTGCTGATCGACGGATTTATTACGCCTGACGGCAATCGCAACAACCACCGCTGCTATCAGAACGACGATGATTGCGATTTTTCCAAATTTGTTCATAAATGGAATACCTGCCTTTCAAGCTATCAAACTTGTCTCAGCTCAGCAACTCAGCGGCTTTTTGAGTTGCTTTGGCGATTTTTTCTTCTGTAGCTGGGCACTTTCCTTTCTCCATGCCCAAATCAGTTAACCTCAGATGCTCAAATTTACTAAATCCAGCAAGTTGGAGGCATTTCTTGATGCAATCAAGGTCACAGCCATCAATAGCAAGTATCTTAGAAGCAGATTCAGTCGTTTTCATAATACCTGGAACTCGTCCGCCGATGCCGGCCAGACAGAACATCTTGCCGAAGCCGTCTTTAGTCAATTTTCTTGCTGTGCGGTCGGCGATTTCGCCGACGTCTGCTGCGCCTGAACACGCAAAGATCAATGTTGGTCCACCGGAGCAAACATCTGATTTTTCAGCACACATTTTTCACTCCTTACATAAGCATTTTTTTGATTTCATCCGGCGAAACAACTTTGCCGATGCTCTTTACCCGCCCGTCTATTGCCAGAGCCGGCGTCATCATTACGCCAAGCTTCATAATTTCGTTTATCTCTGTCACCTTCTCCAGCGAGTATTCGACGCCCAAATCTTTGGCTGCCGTCTCTGCATTTTCAGCTAATTTCTTGCATTTCGGACAGCCGGTTCCGAGAATTTGTATCTTTTTCATTTTTTATCTTTCAAATTGCAGGCGTAGGAACATTTTCCCACGCTGTTGATTTTTTAACTTTTATTACGTTGACAATCCGTCCTGTTTTCGTATCCAGGTCTATTACTTCAACCGGTACGCGTACTGTATCGAACGCAAGTAATTGTTTTCCGCTTATATGGTTTGGTGTTTTATGTTCCACCTCGATGATGATTACACGCCTGTACGGACAGGTTTTGCAGTCCAGATTGGGGTCGTCAATCCCCATCGGGCAGTGATGTCGCCTGGCAAACGCGGGGTCAACATTGTGCATTTTCGCCATATGCAGCGCCGGCGACGCTCTCAAATGGCTGAACGGATGCAGCACCCATTCGGTTATCATCGCGATACTGTGATGTTTTTTGTACAGATGGAAATTGTCGCCGGTATCGGCAATCATTCCCTGCATAATATAGTCGCCGGGCATAACATAACCCAGATAATCTTTTTCGCTCTGCAGGCCGGTATCACCTCTGAGAATTCCATTCAGCACATTCGCATTCAAATAATTGTCTTCAGGCAGAATCGATACCAGTGTGATATTGCCTTTCGATTCGAGCGAAAGCGAATTCAGTGTAACCGCGCGTAAAATGAAACCGCTAAATAGAACAACAATTATGATAAGTATCGGGATCATGACATATCTGAGCGATGTGTTTGGAATAATGGTTCGGATAAATGTGAATCGTTTTTCGATAAATCGGGGTACGAACATCCCCGTATTCTTCAAATAATCGCCGTAGCTTTCGCCGTATTGAGCCAGCATTCGCTTCTCTTCATCCTTTGCAAGGAAATAATATAAAATAAACATTATCGACAAGCTTGCCAGCACTATAAACCTGGGCCATAGAATACACATTCCAATGCCCCACAAGCCCAGTGAAAAATATTGCGGATGGCGTATATATTTATATAAGCCTTTGCTGGCAACGCCCCATTTGAATATTTTGCCGCCATAAACCTGCACAGCACAAATAATGAACGACACCGCGCCTATGAGGAAAAAGGCCGACCCGAGTATACGGATGACTTTGAGAAACAATGTCGGAGGCAAAATCATGTGCGGCAGGAAAAAGCCTGTTAACCAGCTTGTGGCCGCGTACTTGTCGAGCCATGCAAAAACAGGATTAAACACCGAATAGAAAAAGAAAGCAAACGGGCTTATCATAATCAGCACTTCAAATGCCATAATAAAAAAGAAAACAATACCGCTGGCTGCCGCAAAACTCTTGAACCAATTTTTAGATTTTTTATTCATTTTATGCCTGCCCTTCTTTGATTACTCTTACCTGGTATTAAATCTTTTCATTCTTTTTTTCTTTTTTATAGAATCTATTATCTGCCGGTGAAATTTTGTTTCGCAGATTTTGCATCCAGCCGCATCGTGAATTTTCAAAGCAGTCAAATTCAGGAATATATGGTTTTATGTCCAGCAAGGGTGTGCCGTCGAGAACATCGATATCGGCAACATAAAGATTATTGCCGACTATTCGTAAAAGCCGGACGGCAGATACTCCTATCGGATTAGGCCTGCACGGTGCTCGCGTGGAAAACAGGCCTCGCTGCGAATTGTCTCTGAAAGGCTTTACAGTCAGTTTTGTTTCAATAACACGGTCAAACCAGTAAATCAGCCATATTCTTTCAAAGCCTTCGAGGTCTTTCAGTCCGGCTGCAAATTCATCAAAAACTTCAACTATACCTTCGGCGCCATCAGCAAAGACCGGCTGAATCGGCATTCCCTCAGGCTTCTTGAACGGCGAATGAATTATTCCTATCTGTTTTATTTCCATATCTTCAGACCTTCTGAACGGCAAACCAATTTTGTGTTTTGAGACATATTTTTACCAGCATCAGCATTACAGGCACTTCTATCAACACGCCCACAACAGTGGCAAGTGCTGCACCGCTGGAAAGACCGAACAGCATTGTAGCAGTCGCAATCGCTACCTCAAAATGATTTGATGCCCCTATCATAGCCGATGGGGCCGCATCCTGATATTGAAGCTTCAAAATCTTCGCGAGGCCATAGCCTAACCAGAAGATGAGATTGGTTTGTATAAACAACGGAATCGCAATCCATAAAATTGTCAGCGGGTTCGACAAAATAACCTCGCCCTTGAATGAAAATAATAAAACCAATGTAATAAGCAGGGCAATTATGGTCACCGGCGTAAGAAAATGCAGGAATCTTTCCTTGAACCATGTATAACCTTTGGTTGCAATAATAAATTTTCGTGAAAAGTATCCCGCGACTAACGGTAGAGCGACGTATATTGAAATTGACAGTAACAAGGCCTGCCAGGGCACAGGCAGCCTGCCGACGCCAAGCAAAAATCCGCCCAAGGGGCCGTAAAGAAAGAGCATTGTCAGTGAGTTTATGGCCACCATCACCAATGTGTGGCCATCGTTGCCTTTGGCCAGATAGCCCCAGACCAAAACCATCGCCGTACATGGAGCGATACCAAGCAGTATGCAGCCGGCCAGATAGCTGCGCCACAGCGGAACTTCGAGCATTTTTACGCCGTTGGCTTCAACTACTTTACCAACGCCGTACGTCGCTCCGACAGGCAAATTCAGGCCGAAAGGCATCTTGACCAAATCAAGCGAGTCCGGCCCAATAAAGCTATAGAACAATGTGCCTAAGAAAAATAGTGCAATCGCATACATCGTAAAAGGCTTAATTGCCCAGTTCACAAAAAGAGTCAAACCAACCGGCTTGATATTTTTACCCGCCTTTAGTACCTCAGCAAAATCTATCTTCACCATGATAGGGTACATCATAAAGAAAAGACACACCGCTATGGGTATTGAGACAACAGGAGCCTTGTTGACATAAATTGCCAGGCTATCGAGATAGGTGGCAACAGATGGTGCGAGCTTGCCTAAAACGATTCCGCCTGCTATACAAAGCACCACCCAGACCGTCAGGTATCTTTCAAAGACACCCAGGCCTTTTCTGTTGCTCCGGGACGAAACGTCACTTTCCATTTGTACTTACCGCGTAAAACGACTATTATCCTGAACTTGCTATTTGATTGCTGTCACATTCGCGCTGACAATATAGTCACTCAATTTTGCGCCGGCAGGAACAAGCTCTTTCGCCTTTTTATAAAGCGGGTCATTGCTGTCGGCCATCATCTCAATGTTGTATTCTTTTTCAACAACTTCAATATTCTTTAGGCCTGCCTGCTCTGCCATCTTTACTGTCTCCTCGATTGTCACCGCACCTGCCACACAGCCAACCAGCGCCGCGGCGGATTTTAAGACTTGTTCGGGCAAAGGCTTTTTCAAAGCTATATCAGAAATACACGCCTTTCCGCCTGGTTTTAATACGCGGGCAATCTCACGCCAAACCTGCTGCTTGTCCGGCGAAAGATTAATTACACAGTTCGAGATAACCACATCGACACTTGCATCCGCTACAGGAAGGTGCTCGATCTCACCTAAACGGAACTCTACGTTGGAAAGCCCCGTCTTTTCTGTAAATTTTGCAATGCCTGCCCTTGCCTTACTAACCATTTCCGCGGTCATATCGACACCGATGGCCCTGCCTTTTGGGCCTACTTTCTTCGCGGCAATAAAGACATCCAATCCCCCGCCGCTTCCGAGGTCTAAAACGACTTGGCCGGATTTAAGCTCGGCGACAGCGGTTGGATTTCCACATGAAAGACCCATATTTGCACCTTCCGGCAAAAGCTCAAGGTCTTCACCTGAATAACCTATACCTTCGGCAAGCTTGTCAGGTGATGACGAGCCGCAGCAACCACAGCTTGAGCCGCCTTTCGCAATTCCCGAATACCCTTTACGAACAGTTTCTCTGATTTTTTCATTCGAATCTAATGACATTTCTCTATCCCCAAAAAGTACCAAAAAACATTCCTACAATTGTTGACATAACTACTACGAGAGCGATAAAAACAGCCGTTCTGGCATTTCCTAAAACTTTTCGTATAACCAGGATGCTTGGTAGTGACAGCGCAGGTCCTGCCAGAAGTAATGCCAATACCGGCCCTTTGTGCATGCCAAGTTTCATTAACGCCTGCGTGATGGGAATCTCGGTCAACGTTGCAAAATACCAGAAAGCACCTATAACACTTGCGACAAGATTACTCTGCAGGCTGTTATCCCCCACCCAGTGCGCTACCTGTTTTTCCGGCAGCAGCATACTGACAAATCCGACGATGAAAACGCCGCCATAAAGCAGCGGCACGAGCAGTTTGGTGAACTCCCATGTGTTGTGCATCCACTGGCGGAGTTCATTTCGCTCAAACCATCGCCAGGCCATAATAAGCACCGTAAGGCCGCACAAACCGGCCAGATACCATCTGATGTGATGGATTTGTATGACCCATGTATTCTGCTCCTGCATATCCGCTATATCTGATTTAGCCAACTCAATCTTGTCCCCTGTTTTGTTTTCACCGAGGTCTTCTTCGAGCTGAAACCGAACCATATCTTTCGTTTCGTGAATGATGACAGCCTTGAACTGCCGGCCGTCTGTAGTCTTGACAGTGACATTGCCGGGGTTGTACCAGTCGCTGAATATAAGAAACAAAATCATGCAGGCCAGAAACAAAGCGGTCTTGCCGGTGTGACGGCGGGACTTCTCCGGCTCCGGCATTTGCATTGCAGCTTTAGCCTTTGCCTGCTCGCCCTTGCGAAATATAACTGCCATAAGCAATCCGATAATTATCGAAAATGCCACTGCGCCGACAAATCGGCCTGCACCGATGGAAAAGCCAAGCACACGGGCGCTCAGGAAAATAGCAAGAATATTTATGCCTGGACCGGAATAAAGAAAAGCCGTCGCCGGCCCCAGGCCCGCGCCAAGACTATAGATGCCTGCGAACATCGGCAGCACACTGCATGAGCAAACAGCCAAAACACAGCCTGCGACCGATGCCACAGCGTAAGCCAAAACAGGATTGGCATTGGGGCCCAGATAACGCATCACCGATGCCTGGGACAGGAAAGTGATGATTGCTCCTGCAATGAAAAGAGCCGGCACGACGCAGGCTAATGTGTGATTTCGCGCGTACCACTGCAAAAGCCGAAACGACTCCTGGATAGCCTGCTGAATCCTGGGATTACTTAACGGCAAAAAATATGCCACAAGAAAGATACCGGCCAATGCTGCAAATATTTTTAGCTCTCGCTTCATATATCCCTTTCACAGTTTCGTGTCTATGTGACCATTTATTCATATAGTTTTGAAAAATAAAAGCGCGGTCGAAGCCCCTCAGTACCAACCACGCTTTCTAAATAGCTTTTAGCAGCTTTTCACTCTCTTTTGCCTGCTGCTTCAGGACTCTGGTGACACAAGAAAAGAATTCAAGAATGCAGACACACTTAAGTCTGTATATTACCTTGAGTCCTTCTTTTCGATACTCGAGCACACCTGCGTTAACCATTA
>CAZDQP010000100.1:8078-9847 GCA_964507485.1 uncultured Pirellulales bacterium
TATATTACCTTGAGTCCTTCTTTTCGATACTCGAGCACACCTGCGTTAACCATTACCGCCAAGTGCCGCGAGACGTTCGAGCGTTCGGAGCCGATATGTTCGGCGATATCGCAAACGCATTGCTCGCCGTCTTTTAGGAAATCTATAATTGCGATCCGCAGGGGATGGGCTATCGCCTTTGCAACCTCCGCCTGTTTCTGAAATAACAGCCATTTTTTATTATCGGACATCTTAAAACTCCAACAAAATTACTATGTGATTATATACTCATATAATAATATAAAGTTCGGCGAATGCAATTAATTTTGATAATTTTTTTAATTTTGTTTGACAACAAAGGTGAGGTTGAATAAAATAGGTTTGTATTAAAAACTGGTTTTTAGGAGATAATGAGATGAAAGACGATATAGGAATGAAGAAGGATGATTTAGAGAATTTGGGCCGACTTGTAGATCGATATGCCCAGAGTCGATCGCTGGGACTTTTAATACCTCTTATGATAATTCTTGTAAATGTCGCCTTGATTGTTGTAGCTATAGAATTAATAAGCTGGAGACAGCAGCAATGGGCGTTGGCCCTTTTATGGCTGGTAGTTATCTGGGTGTTCATTTCTTCGAGCTGGCTGGCAATTAAACTTGTAGCTAAATATGGGTACCGCTTCTATAGTAAAGACGGGCAAATAGAATTGGCTAAAGAAAAAATTCCTATCTGGGCGTGGGGCTTATATATTGTGACGTTTTTGGGTCCTGCGGTTCTAAGTGCCGATGCTATTCTACCGATTAGTTGGGCCTTGACGATGTCACTTGCATCGTTTGGCATATTTCTGCTATACATTAGTTGGCTACACAAAGAAAAGGCTTTAGGTATCGTATTCGGCGGATTATGCCTAATTGAGGCTGTCTTAACGGCAGCAGGCGTACCAGCTCCATTGGCTAATAAGCAGTGGGTGTACTCGTTTTTTGTGAGCCTGATGATATATCTTATTAGTTCAGGGTTACTGACGGTTGCGATAGTTCATATATACAATCGCAAGATTCTGCATAGAATTCAGCAAATGAGACTGTCTAATGAGCAGCAAGCAAATAAAAATGTCATCCCGAGCGCAGCCGAGGGATCAGATTCATAACAACATCAACAGAGTCGTGCATGAGCCGGTTCGGCTGGCAATCCTGAAGATTTTAACCTCAGCAAAAGAGGTTGATTTTAATTTTCTGCTAACCGTGTTGGGCGTGACAAAAGGAAATTTAGCAACTCATACAAATACGCTTGAATCGGCTGGCCTAATCGAGGTCAAAAAGGAATTTCACGGCAAGATTCCACACACATCATACAGGATTACAAAGACAGGCCGAGTCGAGTTTCAAAAATACTGGGAGAACATGAAAGCTCTTGCACCATAAATAAATGCTCTTCGAGAATGAACTGTAGGATAGCCGAAAAGAAAAAAGTAATCGATAAATAGGAGATATGTAAAATGAAAAGATGTCTTGTAATGTTAGTTCTGTTGTTGACAACTTCAGCTTTGGCTGAAGAAAATGCAACGGGCCGATTCGAAAAAGCTATCAACAAAATAGTCAAAGCAATCAACGAAGGAAACCCTGCTGACATTGGAAGCGATTTTGATAAGACTATGGAGGGTTTCTTCCCGCTGGAGAAGCGCAAGCCATTCTTGGAGAACCTGTTAGCCCAATATGGCAAAATCCAAAAACTTGATATGCCAAGGTTGGCTCAAACAGGCCAGGCAATCTTTGTTGCGCACTGTGAACGCG
>CAZDQP010000101.1:0-9829 GCA_964507485.1 uncultured Pirellulales bacterium
TTCATAAAACGACTCATAATCGCAATATCGCATCGTGAATCCACCAAAGCCGCTGCCCCATCACCGCTTCCGGTCTTTTTGACGGTAATTTCCAAACCGGGGTAATTGCTCTTAAAGGCTTCCGCAAACGCATCCGCTATAGGCCCTACAGTAGTGGAACCTTCGATTTGCAGGGTTTGCTTCCCGGCTGCCAGCGCTGTCGGGGTCATAGCTATAGCAGCGATAACCAATCCACATAAGATAATTCTTCTCATTTCGAATCTCCTTTAATTCCTATTAAAGAATACGCAACAATTGTTAGAGTTTTGTTAGAACAAAGTTAGAGTTTTGTAAACATTGTTAGAACTTGAAAACCAAATCTGCCTGAAGCATCCTGTATTTATCTTGTGTACTGCTGGCGTTTGACTCGTTTGCGAAGTAATGAACCGCCGCTTGGAGGTTTTTCGCTAATTGATACTTAAAGCCAAACACATGCCCCTTTCCATCAGTTCCGCCACCGATGAAATCGGAATCACAAAGACCGCCAACTACAGCATCTTTTTCGACATCCCTGTAATTGTAGGAGACCTCCCAGGAGCCGGGCTTTTTAGCTTTGTTAAACCTTGCTCCAATAAGCCATGCAGAATCACCAGAGCTGCTCCCTGCCGTATTATGCACGTATGTTCCGTAAACAGCGGAAGGGTATTCTCCAATTGCAAAACCATATTCGCCGAAGCCTTCGATAATATCGTAGTCGTTGTTGTAGGCACCGCCGGTTACCGTGTTGCCGTTTGAACCAATCCCGCTCAAAGTCCGACCCTTGATGTTGCCGAAATCGTAATAGCTGGCACCGCCGAGAATGTGACTGTCCTCAGAAAGTTCATGCTTCACTAGTCCCTGAACACCGAACATACTTGTATCTGCATCGGTGCTTCTCTCGCGGACCCAGAAACCGCCGCCTCTTGCTTCTGCGCTTGTAGAATCGTTAATGTTCCATTTATAAGTCGCCGCGCCGCCTTCCGGGCTCAGGTCGCCGTCGAAAATGAGCTGATTTCCGCCCACCGTATAAAATGGATTCGCCATTTTACCCAGAAGAATGTTCAAACCCGGCCTCCACGCAGGATGATAGTCGGCATACGCCCAGTCCAGCCAAATTTCCTTGCTGCTGAAGGAATCACTTGCAGAGTCGCCGAGTGTTTGATTGGTCGAAGTTGGTGAGTCGCTGCTGCCAGAGGCAAGTCTAACGATGGCGTCCAATTCATCGTTAACCTTCGCCTGCATTTTCAATCTTGCTCTGATTCTGTTCCTGTCTCTTGTTGTTGCCGCTGTGTCACTGTCGATCGACTCGTGCCTGTATCTGATGTCGCCGCTCCATTTTATGTTTTCGACCCATTTCATGCTGTCAGGCAGAACGTCTATTTGCTTTTCTTCAACCGCTTTTGTTATCTGCTCCTCCATTTGCTTGCTTTGTTGTGTTTGCTGAGCTTCGAGATGCTCCACTCTTTGCTGCATCTGCTTTAACAGCTCTGCCTGTTCCGCCATTTGTAGTTTTAACTCCGCCAATTCATCAGCTTTTACAATTCCTCCGAAAGCCAGAACGAACATGCAGATTGCTAACACTGATTTCTTTCTCATTTTTTACCTCCATAAATATCGTTCGTAATTCCATTCTTCAGGCCGGCCCCGAAGAACCTTTTTACTGGAAAGGTACTTTGAAAGTGTTAGGTGAATGTGAAAGTAGTGTTAGATTTCTGTTTTTATTAGGAGCGATTAAAAGGGGGCAAGAAGGACTAATTTATCATTCCAAAGGCAGCCGTATCGTAAAAGCGCTTCCCTTGCCGAGAGTGCTTTCAACCTCTACGTGTCCCCCGTGAACCTGAGCTATATGTTTTACTATCGACAGCCCCAGCCCCGTCCCCCCGAGCTTGCGGCTTCTGCCCTTATCAACGACGTAAAAACGCTCGAAGATGCGCTCAAGGTGCTCCTTTTCAATTCCGCATCCCTCGTCAGATACGGTGATAAGAACCTTGCCCTCCTTTTTTTCAGCTTTAACTTCTATCTTGCTGTTATTTCTGCTGTATTTAATCGCGTTATCAACAAGATTAAGCACCGCCTGCTCTATAAGTGCCGGATTTATCTTCGCTGTTATATCTTCCCCGCACGAAAGTTCCACCGTTATCTGTTTCCCTTCTGCCTTGACCGTTGAAAGTTCGATGGCCGAAACAAGCGCCTGCTTTATACTCGTTCTCTCGAAGGAAAGTCTCCTTTTTTCGCTGTCCTCCTCCAGTCTCGAAAGACTCAAAAGGTCTTCGATTATCGCGTTGAGTCTGTCGGAATGTTTGGCAATGATTTCCAGAAAACGCCGCGCCTGTCCCGGCTCATTTATCGCTCCCTCCAGTAGTGTTTCAACAAATCCCTTGATGGAGGTAACCGGTGTTTTAAGTTCGTGAGATACGTTCGCGACAAAGTCACGCCTTACCTCTTCAAGCTGCCGTGTTCGGGTAACGTCGTGCAGCACAAGCACGGCACCGCTATTGCCACCTTTGTTGTCTGTTAAAGTAGAACCATACAATTGAAGAAAACGACCGCCCTCATTGAGTACCAGCCGGTCTGTTTCAGCGGCCTGCTTATTTTCAAGAATGTTCTTAATATACTCCTGAAGTTCAGGATTTCGCACGACCTCTTCGACGCTCCGCCCCTGCGAGCTGGTTTCACCGACGCCAAGCAAATTTGCCGCTGCCTTGTTAATACTCACGATATTGCCGGATGAATCCACCGCCACAACCCCCTCAACCATGCCCGAAAGTATCGCTTCTATCTGATTTCGCTCCTCCGTTATTGTATCAATCCTCGAGTTAAGCTGTCGTGCCATCTCGTTCAGTGCCTTAGCCAGTTCCGCCAGCTCGACCCCGTCGGGTATACCTAGCCTCATATCAAGGTCGCCCGAAGCGAAATGCTTCGCGACCTCCGTCATCTGTTCTACTGGTTTGCTTATTTTCTTCGATATGACCAGACTTATCGCTGCTGCGAAAACTGCGATTATCACCCCCGACCAGAAAAGCTTCCCGTAAATATCTCCGAGTGCTTCGTCAATCGCAGTAACCGGCATAGATGTCCTCACCACCGCCGATACTTTCCCGTCCTTCTCCAGCGGAATTGCCAGATACATCATCCTCTTGCCGAGCGTCTCGCTGAGTCTGATTGATTTTCCCGAACTTCCTTTCAATGCATCCTTAAATTCCGGCCGGTCCGAATGGTTCTTCATCCGCTCAGGTTCTTCATCGGAATCCGCTGCGACCTCGCCGTTCGGCAGAATCACCGTAATGCGTGTAGAGCTTGCCGCCCCGATTTGCTTGCAAAGACTGTCGAGTTCTCCGAACTCTTGTCCCGCGAGTTTAGTTTCTATCTGGTTTTCAATCAAATGCGCCCGTGATTCGAGGTCCTCCGCAACGTGCTTGAGATAAAATTTGCGCAGCGATTGCGACCCGTACCACGCCACCCCGATTACTGAAATTGCGATAATCAGCAAAAAGGACGGATACAACTGCCATAACAGCCGCTTTTTGAACATCAGCTAATCCTTAAAGCGATATCCGACCCCCCGGACAGTCTCGATATACTTACTGCACTGCCCCAGTTTCTTCCGAAGCCCGACTATCTGAACATCGACGGCCCTGTCCGTAACAAGGTAATCGTCCCCGTGCAGCGCATCGACAATCTGATATCTCGTAAAGACCAGCCCCGGCCTCTTCGCCAGCGCGTAAAGTATGTTAAATTCCGTAAATGTCAAATCCACCGGCTTGTTCTTAATTAATACCTGCCTCCGCGCCGGGTCTATCATCAATTCGTGAATCTTCACTGGTTTCTTCTCTAAATCGCGTGCAACCGTTCTGTGCAGAATCCGCCGGACTCTCGCTATAAGCACCTTCGGACTGAACGGCTTGGTCACGTAATCGTCCGCCCCCAGCTCCAGCCCCGTTACAATGTCCGCCTCTTCACCCTTCGCCGTCAGCATTATAACCGGAATGTTCGCTGTCTTACTGTCGCCTTTAAGCTTCTTGCAAACCTCTAAGCCGTCTATCCCCGGCAGCATCAAATCCAGTATCATCAAATCCGGCAGCTTCGCCCTTGCCTTCGCAAGCGCGTCCTCGCCCGTCGTCGCCGTCGAAATCTTATACCCGTTCTTGTCGAGGTTATAGCGCACCAGCTCAAGTACGTCTTCTTCATCATCTACAATCAGAATATTTTCCTTTGCCATAATATTTATATATATATTCTACGTTAGCTTATCGTTAGGAAAATGTTAGTTTTTTGTTAAACCGCCCCAAATATACCAAAACCTATCCAGACCTCAAGACATTAAATAACGATACCCTCGGTGTGATTGCCCTAAGCTACATTATGTTATGTTTTAAAATTCATTGTATCAGCGGGTTAAAAGGAATACACTACAGGCTGAGTCAAGAAAAGTGGGTCACAAAATGGGTCAGTCGTCACTTGATAGCCACTTGTTAACAACTTGTAAACCACTTGTTATTCACTTGTAAGTCTCGTTTTTGGCCCAAAACGGCGTTGTAACTACTTTCTAAATAAAGACTTATAGGCGGACATTAGAATTCCTAAACCGAAGGTCACAGGTTCGAATCCTGTCGGGCGTATTCATACCGGAAACAAACATCGGTAATTCTTTGCTTTTATTATTTAACCTCCTAAAGTTGCATTTATCAGATAGATGCAGTAATATGGTGGGAAATTAGATGCTTGGGGCTGCTGTCGAATTGAATATGCTGAAACAGGGAAGCAAGTATAAAATTTAAAAGGACGCTTAATATCTCGTTCAATATGAAGACAATTTTACACGGCTTTATCAAACTCAGGGGCTTAAGCGTGATAGCGACGTCGGAGCTTGAATCTCTTCGCAAGGCCGCTGCAACAACTGCATCTGCAGGCTCGCAGCTCGAAGAGATGTGGGCCTCAGTGATGAAAGTCTCTCCTCCAGACAGGTCAAAAGAGTATTTAAGCTGTGAATGGATTGAGGCAGGGCTTGCTTTTTTGGATCGCAAAGTGACCGCCTGTTGCGTGGGGTCCAGCGAGGGAGGTATGCCAACGCTGGCAGAATTTTCAGGCGGAGATCTGCCAATTACAAAAATCTTGATGAAAAGATGGGAAATTATTGCCGAGAATCAAAGCAAAGGCTTTGTGCCCTGTAAGGGGTGCATTCACCTGACTAAAAAAAGATGGGAACCCAGAGTATGGCTCTTCGAGCATGTCTTACTTAATCATTTCACTATGTGTAATATCAGATGCAGGTACTGCTACTCGGTTAAAGATAAAACGAACGTAATCCTGCCTTCAGAAGTCATACGGCTTCTGCCTACATTCAAATATATGGTGAACAATAGATACTTATCCCCAGATGCTACAATCTATTTTGGCGGCGGGGAGCCCACGGTACTTCCGGAATTCGAGGAGCTTATGAGGTTCCTGACGGATTATGGCACACGCTTCTGTATATTTTCTAACGGCGTTATTTTTTCAAAAGCCATATTAGAATCACTGCTCGCCCGGAAGGTGAACACTCTACTGTTAAGCATCGATGCAGGGACGAGAGAAGTTTACAAAACATTAAAAGGGGTCGACTGTTGTGATCAGGTTTGGGAGAACGTGAACAGGTATATCGAAGCTGATAAAAACACGGCCTGGCCCAAAATTATACTTTGCGAAGAAAACTATAATGACGTGATGCCTTTTTTAGAGAGGGTACAAAAAGCCGGTGCAGTAAAGCTTGTTTATGATATTGACGCCGGGATGCGCGAGTTAAAGACTGAAGTAGTTGATGCTGCGGCGACAATTAAGTATGAGTGTCTTAAACGGGGCATTGAGCCGATACAAGGTGAAGCAGGTATGCATTTCTATAAGGAAAACCGAGCACCTGAGCGAATTGAGAGAAGATTCAAAGAAATCGTACATCGGCGAGGCAGTCCGAAATTCCAGCAGGTACATTCTTAAGAGGGATTGATTAGAAATAGGAACCGATGGTCTGAATGTTAAATATCCTCAGAAAAATTCCGCGTAATATTTCGGATGCTTGTTACCTGGGCCTACCTTTGGAGAACGAAAAGCTTGCGCGCTCAGAATATTATGCCGGCAAAACCATTGTGGAAAGTCTGCCTCCAGTCGTTACTTTCGGGCTTACTACTTACTGTAACAATGCAACGCCGTGCGTCATTTGTGACCGAAATATTCGCCCAAAGGAAGGAAATTCTGAGGTTAATGAAGAGGACATCGTTGCTGCGAAACCACTTTTGCAGACGGCAAAATATGTTCTGCTCCATACCGGAGGAGAACCGATGTTCTCGCCATACTTTGGCAAAGTTGTTCAAATTATCAATCCCCCCACAAGAATTTCAATGGCAACAAACGGAATGCTTCTCACGAAGAAAAGAAGCGATTTGATGCTTGAAAGAGACGTTATGGGGCAGATAGTAATTTCACTTGATGCGGCGACACCACAAACCTATAGGATAATGAGGCCTTCGTCGGATTTTGATACAGTAATCAGTAATCTTACATATTATATAAATCGGGCCGACTCATTAAATCGGAAAGAGGCATCTGTAGCATTATGTATGACAATTTGTAACAAAAATCTTGAGGATGTCCCAAAGCTTGTCGACCTAGCGGAAAAATTGGGGATAAAATATTTGAATTTGAATCATTTGAACGAAGGGTTGAATTTCACTTTGACACTTTCGGATGGATTTATATGGAATTATACTGAGCAACGAAAGTTTAAGGATACGGTTCTTCACGATGAGATAATTTTCAAAACTTACAAGAGTGCAAGAGCAAAAGGGATTAATTTGCTGTTTGTCGGCAAGCCTTTCATTGGTCCTAATGCCAATCAGTACGACAGGAAAATTGTGGATGAAATTTGTGGTGTTGTGGCATTTCAGAAGAATAAGGAAGATGTCTGGTATTCACCTAAACACCGATCCATGAATTCAGATGTTCAGCCTTGTTTCAAACCTTGGCACGAGGTTAACGTTATGCCGGGCGGTGTAGTTCGCATATGTTGCTTCCACGACCTCGGAAAAGCAGGCATTCAAATCGGGAACACTATTGAGTCGGATTTTATGGCAATCTGGAATTCAGATACCACGATTAAGGAAAGAAAACAATTTTTATCACATGGTTTTTCTCAAAGATGCAGAACATCAGCTCCCTGCCTACATCGTCAGCGTCAATGAACCTGACTATTAATATGCACTAAACCTTGAATTATCAAATACCGGCAGTAAAATCTCTTTGTCATCAATTTCTTCTGCACTTTTTTTGTGCCCCTGTGAATGAAAAAGGCGCATTGCCAATTTAAAACCAAGAAGAACAGCCTGTTCCTCTTTAGATTTTTCATAAATGTTATCTATCAGGTGGTCAAAATGCTCTTCGAGGAGTTGATGGTCGCTAATATTTTTCCATATAAAAAGAAAATAATTTTTCCAGTAAATAGCGTTACTTTCGAGATTTCTGTACAGCCTATTTATAGTTTCGTGGCTTTTGTGATACAGACGCACCGAAGGCTCATGGATTATTTTCCATCCCCTCTTATGAGCCTGCCAGCAAAGGTCAATATCCTCAAAATAAAAGGGGGAGAAAATTTCATCGAATCCGCCCAGCACAAAGTACCTGTCTTTTCTGACACACATGCAACCGCCGGATGCATGGAATAGCTCTCTTTTATTACTCAATGTGGAACCGGGCTGGTCAATAGACAAAAATCCTTTATGCCAATTACTTATTGTCGGAGTTTCATCGAATAATTTTCCATGCCAGTGGATTAGAGAACTCGGCGCCACCGCGAATACGCCGTCGTTATCAAAATGCTTTGTAATTGGGCTGATAAAGTCTTCTTGTAGATTAAGAGTCATATCATTATTTAAGAAGAATAAAAATGAGCCTGATGCAGCTTTTGCCCCTTCGTTGCATGCCTTTGCAAAACCTCCTCTGTTGCTGCGGGCAATAATTCTTATGGGCAAAGCCAGTTTTTCCAATTCGGCAATGCTATCATCTGTACTTGCATCGTCGACAACAATAATTTCAGCACCTGTTTTCTCTCCTGAAACAATGTTGCATAATGAAGGCAATAGGCCTTTTAAAAGATTATATCCGTTGTAAGAAGGTATAATAAAGCTGATTTTACTTGTGCTCATGGCATTTTCTTATTTCTTCTAGCGCAAAACCCATCGCATTCTGTGAAAGATGGGTGAAGTCCATATAAAATTCCTTTATTGTGAGTCCCTGACTGTCGATTAGTTTATCAAAAATTGAAATAAACTTTATGTTCTCTGCATCAAGTAATTCTTTCAATTTCTGATTGAAACAACGGGTGACGCGGTTTCTTTCAAAGCAGCTGCCGCATGTTGGAAAATTCGGATATTCTGGCGCATCATCCGGAGCGTTGGGGACCACACCCCACACCAAAACCTCATACCCTTTTGCGTTGACCTCTTTTATAAATTGAAAATAACGGCTTACACATTCCTCTGTAACGTCCTCAAAAAATCTTTTTTGGCGTTCACTTTGTCGCAGGATATGGTTTCTGCAATCAATTTCTCCGAAACACAAAAGTAGCTTGCTCCCAGGCGGTATTCTGTTGTCTAAAAGTTCAAATATTTTTTCCCTACCCTGGGTAGATGCATTCGATTCGCAAAGGTTATAGGCCAGAACCGGACCTATATGATATATCTTAAAAAAAGGTATTAGACTGTCGTTTTCTTCCAGAGAAAAGACGATTTTGTCCTGCCCTCTAAAAAAACAAGCATGACTGTCGCCTATACAATGAACTATGTAATCACTGCAGCAGGTTTTAATTTCTGAGTTTTTTCGTAATGTTTTAGTCTTTCTTGTTTTGTGGAGTATTTTGGACAATGTCATTTTGAGAAAATTCATTGCTTCTTTTCCAGTTTCCAAGTCTAACGATTTCCAATATTTTGCGTTCTGTTTTATAAGAATTTAGAATATTTGGCTGGTTATATAGCAATTCTGTATTGTTCAAATCATCTATACTCATGATATTTCTTGCACAAATGACATATTGAAAGATATCAAATGTTGGGTCCTGTTTGATCTTTTCGATTATGTCAATCTCATATTCAGAAAGGTCTATATTGGCTATTGGATGTTCGAGTGGGATTCTCACTGTATCAAGAGATTCGATATGCAATTCCGCCTTATTAAAAAGCTCAATGATGGAATAAAAATCGAAAAATTTCAGATGTGTTTGGTCAAGCAGGCCGTTTTGTTCATACCCGAATCTGCCCTTTAATAATTTAAGCCTTATGCTTCCATGTGCAATATTTGGTACAGAAGTAATTATCTTGCCTTTTGGTTTTAATTTTTCCTTAAGTAGCTTCAGACAGTGAGTCGGCTGTTTTAGATGTTCTAAGATATCGCCGCATATTATAAAATCGTAAATAGACTTAGATAGTATCTTCAAAAAATCTTCATCTTCTAAATCTGCAATATGAACATTTCTGGCAAATGGAGCTGCCATTTTTGCTACGGTCTTGTCCATCTCAATACAATCTATGATACACTTTTTTTGTGCCAAAACCCGCGTCATATGTCCACCAGAGGAACCACATTCGAGCACGCAACTGCCATTTTTGACCTTATCAATCATAAGAGTATGAGCGTTGTTTTTGTCCGCAAGGTCTATATTGGCGTAGTACCTATAAGGTATTCGCGGTTTTCTCTCCTTCATCTCTTTGACAATCCTGTTTTCATAGTGAACAATCAAATCCAGCAACTTTTGCTCTTTGAGGCAGTCTTCATTCAAGTAGATGCTTTT
>CAZDQP010000102.1:0-9812 GCA_964507485.1 uncultured Pirellulales bacterium
CTTTCATACCGCCCATTTTTTTGACGGCCTGCATCTGCTTAAGAAAATCATCAAAGCCGAAGCTCCCCTTGGCCATCTTCTTCTGCAATTTTTCTGCTTCTTCTGCTTCGAACTGCTCCTGGGCCTTCTCCACCAGTGTTACGACGTCACCCATACCGAGAATCCGGCCGGCCATCCGGTCGGGATGAAACTCTTCGAGCTTGTCCGTCTTTTCACCCACCCCGATGAACTTGATAGGCTTGCCTGTCACCGCCTTTACGCTCAGCGCAGCTCCGCCGCGTGCGTCGCCATCCAATTTCGTGAGGATGACGCCGTCGAGTTCCAAACGCTCATTGAACTCTTTCGCGGAATTGACGGCATCCTGTCCTGTCATTGCGTCACAGACTAAGTAAATCTGATGCGGAGTGACCGCCTTGGCTACATCGGCAACCTCCTTCATCATCTCTTCGTCTATGTGCAGCCGACCTGCCGTATCCAAAACCACCACGTCGAAACCTCGCTGCTGGGCATGCTTTACCGCGTTTTTCGCGACCTTGACGGCGTTCTGACTTTCTTCGCGATAAACTTCCGTATTTATCTGCTGGCCCAAAACAACCAGTTGCTCAATGGCGGCAGGCCTGCGAAGGTCGTCAGCCACTAAAAGCGGCCTCTTGCCTTTGCTGAGCAAATAATTGGCCAACTTTGCCGCTGTTGTTGTCTTACCGCCGCCCTGAAGCCCCGCCAGCATAACTATCGTAGGACCCGGCGAGACAAAGTAGATTTTGCTGTCAACCGGCCCCATCAGTTCAGTCAGCTTGTCGTTGACGATCTTTATCATAACCTGGCCGGGATGGAGACTCTTTATTACCTCACCTCCGATTGCTGCCTCTGTAACGTCTTTGCAGAATTGTTTTACTACATTGTAATTAACGTCTGCTTCCAGAAGTGCCTTGCGAACATCACGCATAGCATCTGATATGTTAGCTTCGGTGATTCTGCCTCGGCCGGATAGCGACCGAAAGACGGAATTAAATTTTTCAGTTAATGACTCAAACACAGCTTTTATCCGAAATTTCTTCTGTTAAAGAGATATTTTAGCGCAAAACCCCTACGCCGAACCCAAAATTGTATAGCAGATAAAACGCTTTTGCAAGGACAAAATCCGCCCCCTCCTTTTAAAAGCAGGGGGGTTAAACATGCCAGCTTTTTGAGCTTTTAATGAATTTGTTTTGCACGATTATACCGATGAAAGTAGGTGCCACAAGCAAAACAGGTAAAAACCAGTTGTGCCCGTATAGCATTGTCTTTACGGTTTCGGTCGGCGGTTTCTGGAGGCACTCATAGCGATATATTAGAGATAGCATGCCAGTTATAATTAAGGTTCCGCCTCCGAGACTCGTAAAGAGCATAACGGCTATCCGGAAAACAATAAACGAAATCATACCTCCGGCAACTATGCCTATAAGCGCGCCTGCAGGAATGAATTTTTCAGGAAGTTCGACTGCGTACCAGATACCGCTTGTTAGGATACCTCCTGCAATAGCCCCGAGTATGCTTACGGCCCACCGCATCAGAGGAACCGATATACCGGCTAAAAGAGAAAGACCAATTATGCCGCCTAACACTTCCAAATCAAATCGAGCGCCGATTTTAATACCGGCAAATAGACCTACAAGACCGAAGCAAATAATAACCAAGACCTTAAAAATACGCCAGCCGTAAAGCAGGTAAACTACACCGAATGAAATCGTAATAACTGCTTGAAGCCAGGACAGCGTTGTTATCTGCCCCCAGATGGAATCAAGAACACTCTGCATGTTGATAAGACTCTCTTCGGATGAGCTTTTTGCTGCCTTGGCGAGAAGTATTAAATGCTCCATCATTTTCTCCTTATTTTTCTTCTCGTGTTGTATCCGTCGGGGAGTGTCTGAGAATAAAGTCCCGGCTATTTATTGCGCCATCGCTTGGGTGTTTTCACCGGTTCTTTCCCCTCTTTACTCTTTGCCTTTTCTATCATTGGCTTTCTTTTAGTTTGTTGACAGAAGAATAACTGCTCGGCCATGCCAAAAGCGGTCATTATTCCAAAAATACTCTGATAAAATAAAGGGCTATTATAAATCCTGCTGATGGGGGCGGCGCCTTTGTACAATAACAGCAGAATCATCCCGGCAAAAACAAGTGTTGTCCCCAGCAGAGCACAGCAAAAAGCTGGAGTCAAACGCTGCTTAAAACAACCGGCCGCTATAAAAAAGACCGCCAGCGCTGCTATTATTGCCCGTTTGTACACGGGCATCTGTGAAAAAATCCATTTTGCCTCGATAACAAAATCAGCAGTAAACCTTTTCATCATTTTTATACTTTCTTGGGTGTCGAGATACATCTTTATGTTTTGCGTTTCATGTTCTGGGGAATGTTTTAAGCTTCCCTCACTTTCAGTATACGGCGTGGCCAAAACGGCAAAAACAAGAACTGCTACCAGAACACTTGTTAGTATTGTGATGAGTATCCTTTCAAATAATATTGCGACAACCACACCGATACCCGCTGAAATCATTGCTGTAAGGGTGCTTCGGCCACTTATAAAAAATCCAAAAATGCCGCCGCTGATTATACCGATAATCGTGTCCAAAGTTCTTCTGAAGCCGAGTCCGCCCAGCCAGATAAATAGCCCGAGAAGAACTGCTGCTAATCCGGGCCAGATTAAAACGGCCGGCTTGAACCATACAGCTGCTTGTTCCAAATCTTGGGCAATTTCAAACATTTTATTTTCTTATACCATTCGAGTACTATCTCGCGCCTGTTAGGCGCGAGCCTATGCTTAGTAGGCATAAAACTGCTTATTTTTATTATCGGCCTGACAGCACTATTTTCGTTAAACAGATGAAATGTTTTGCACCCTTTGCTTCTGTTGTCCTAAAAATGGCTTGATATAGATTGTTGAACCTCTAAACAGGTAAAAAATTAATAGTAGATTGCTGAATAGCTCAGCTTCACCCCGCTTATACGCAGAATAAAGTGCGGATGAGAGGAGTCGAACCTCCACGAGCCGAAGCTCACAGGCACCTGAAGCCTGCGCGTCTGCCAGTTCCGCCACATCCGCGGCACGAAAAATTATCGCCGATTTGCGTTTTTCCGTCAAGCGTTTTTGGACAAATGACGTGATGCGGCCTGGATAATAATTTCTATTGATAGGTCATAAAAAGAGGATATCATTGATTTAATTTTCGAGTTTGAATATAAAATAAATTGAAATAGGAGGATTTTTCTGGTAGACGGAATGAAATATGAAAGAGCTTGAGAAACTAAGATATCAGGGACGATGGGTCACCGATTTGGCGTCTCTTAAATCTTGCCTGAATTATTTGGGTATCAATGTTTCTGATGCATGGTTGTATGGAGCCAGTGGTCACGCATTTGCGCTGAATATCCATCGGCAGCTTTGCCCCAGTGGTCCTACAGCATGGAGGAAAGAACGCTTATACGAGCTTGTGCAGAATGTTGGTTGTGAGGTTCGAACACTAACTGCTTTCAGGGACGAAAAGAATTTTGCGGAACAGCAGAAGGCAATCTGGGAGCAGGTCAAAAAAGCTGTCGATGAAGAGCTCCCGTGTTATGGCTGGGAGCTGGATATACCCGAATACTATCTCATTTATGGATACAGTGACACTGGTTACCTGTATTCGGGTTGCACGCAGGAATTTGGAGAAAAACCCTGGAACGAGTTGGGAAGTACCGAGATAGGAGTTATTCAGGTACATATTGTCTCTTCCGCAGAAGTGGTTGATGACAAAAAGATAGTTTCGCAGGCCCTTGAATTTGCAATCGAGCACAGCAGAGAGCCGTATAAGTATGCGCTGAGTAATATATATAAGTGTGGATTAGATGGATATGACCAGTGGGTAAAAGCGTTGAATGAGCAGCGGGTAAGTAGGGGTGGAATGGCTTTTAACAGCCATGTATGGAGTGAATGTCGACAAAATGCATTTGCATTTCTCAAAGAAGCAAAGGAAAGAATTAATTCAGACCACAAGAATTTATTTGATGAAGCGATTTATAGTCTCAACATTGTTGCGCAGGAGTTTGGACATTTGGCCGAGCTTTTCGAATTCAAGCCGAATGACTTTGAGAATGTGATTGCCGACAAGGAACTCCTCAATGAAGCTGCGAAGTCTCTTAATAGCGCCCGACAAGCTGAATCTGCGGCCTTGGCGGAATTTGAGCGTATTGTAGACGCATTGTGAAAATATATTATTTGAGAAGCTTTGTTATTTGTTAGTTCATGTCTTGTATGGTTTCAAGTCTTGATTCATATATAATAAATACTGCGATTGGTTATTAATTAAATGGGATTTTTACCCTGATTTTGTAAATCAAAAAATTTTAGAAAAATTTTTATTTTTTTCTTGCAATCTCTACAATTGTAGAGTAAGCTCGTAACAATTAAAGAATAAGGAGGTTTCTATGGCAAAGAAAAAATATGACCTTACCGAGGGCGAATGGGCCATTATTCAGGCCGTCTGGAATAACCAGCCCTGTGCCGCTCCGACTGTCCAGGAAGCGCTTCAGAACGAAAAGGCCTGGACCTATAGCACCGTTAAGACAATGATGGACCGAATGGTAGTAAAAGGGTTGCTCAAAACTGAAAGAATTCGAAACCTTATTCTTTACCGTGCCGCATTAACCAGAAAAGAGGCGCAGCACAGTGAAATTATGCGAACCGTAAAAAGAGCTTTCGATGGTGCTTTTACTCCGATGATGCAGTTTATGCTTGATAGCAATAAGCTGACGGAAGAACAATTAAGTGAACTTGAGACATTGCTTAGGAAAAAGAGAAAAAAGAAAAAAACAACGACCATTTAGGCGCCGGAGTCGATTATGAGAGGAAATAAAAAAATAACAGTTATTTTGGTATTAGTCCTTTGCCTTTTTTGGGCATCCGGTTCTTTCGCGGCTATGCCCAGGGTTATTGAGACGGTTCCCCAGAACGGTGCAGAAAATGTAGACCCGCGACTAAAAGAGATACGGTTCGTATTTGACCAGGATATGATTACGGGGCAAAACTATTCGATTTGCGGCGGGGGGGAGGATTATCCAAAGACGATTGGCAAACCTAAGTGGCTCAACAAAAGGACACTTGTGATGCGGGTCAGACTGAAGGGCAGCCACAGTTATTCTATGAGTATTAACTGTCCGTCGAGTTATAAAGCCTGCAAGAGCGTCGATGGGCAATCTGCAGCATATTATCCGTTTAGCTTTACAACTGGTTCGATTCAAGGCGGGGGTGCGAAAACAAAACAGACAGGCATGTCAGAATTGAGCGGCAAACGGAACGAAAAACTAAAATTTTCGTTGTATGATGCATTTGGCAGGCAGGTGCATTCAGATGATTATAACGGCTGTCCTGTTTTGATTATGTGTGGGGCATGCTGGTGTGGGGGATGTCAACAGGATTCTGCGCCGCTTGGTGAAATTGCCGCAGAGTACCAGTCAAAGGATTTGGCGGTTATTCGCAGTGTTTCTGGCGATAATGAGTTGGCTGCCTTGGAATTTCAAAAACATTATCGCCTTAATTTCCCACAGCTTATGGATACGAATCGCGATTTCGAGAGGATGTACAATCCTGATGGGTGGACGTTTTTGTTGCTGTCAGATAGAGAGGGAAATATCGTCTATAAGTGCAACGGTCCCCGAGAGACCCACTGGTCAGAGATAAAGCAAATGATAGATGGGATGCTAAATGAAGATAAACCTGAGAAAGCGGTTACAGTTGAGGGTGTTGATTATAGGCCGGCAACGATAGCCAGAAGCAGTGAGCAGGCTAATGTTAAGCGCAGGGATAGTTTTACTTCGCTTAGCTGCGGTAAAAATGGCAGGGTTTATGTTGTTTTTACTACCAACCGTAACGGTAGTAGTGATGTTTTTATTCGAGAGTTTGATGGGGAAAAATGGTCGGATGATAAACCGGTCGCCGCAACAAATGCAGATGAATATGATGGGGATGTTCTTGTTGATAACGACAGTCGCATCTGGGTTAGCTGGACAAGTAATGCTGATGGAAGGAACTATAATATATTTGTCAAATCCTTTGACGATATCACTCAGCAGAGACAGGCAGAACAGGTTACAAGGGCTTATGATGATGCAATGCATGCGAGAATGACGTGTGACGAGAAAAATAGAATCTGGATAACGTATTACAAATGGCAGAAAATGGGAAAGCATTCTCGCGACAAGGAAGTTTTTATTCGCCGCTTTGAGAATGGCCGGTGGTCGGATGAACTGCAGATAAGTCCAGCAGACGTTCCTGTATATGAAGACCATACAGAGCCGGCGATTGCGCATATTGGTAATGGGGCGGTAATAAGCTGGAGTTGGGATTTTCATCAGCCGCAGGGGTATCCGGAGACGGCTAAAAACCCATCTGTTTTTCTACGGCTGGTATGGGATGGTTTTGATATGGGGCCGATAGCTGCAATAAGTCGCCAGCAAATCGATATGACGCCGTCGGTGGTAGTAGCTGGAGAAAGGGTATGGTGCGCATGGGACAGTGTGATACGAGATAATAACTTGAGGCGGAACCGCCGTCAGATGTGTGTGGGCAGCATCGGGATTGGTCGCGGCGGAAAGGTTAGCGAGCCGGGGGATTTAAGTGGAATAGTTGCTAATATATGTACACCGCGACTTGTTGCCAACAAAGCGACGCTTACAGCATTATGGAGTCAGACATCTGATGGAAAACAATGGGTTCTGAAACGAGCAGAGTATGATATCAATAGCAACCGCTGGTCACAAGCGGAGACAATAGAATCGAAGGGCAATCCAAGATATTGCTCGGCTGGTTATGACAGTAGCGGACAATTGTGGATTTCGTACTCTGCTCAGACGCACAAGGGCAGAGAAATAGTGGCGAAAAAGATAGAATAGAGAGAGGAAACATTATGAATACGATTTTAGAACAAGTCAATTCTGCAGGATACAGGTTTGTGGAGTTTGCTCTCCCGATGCTGGTCCAGTCCGGTGTTCTAATAACAGTTTTGCTATTAGCTGATTTACTGTTGCGAAAAAAAGTGCGGGCGGTCGTCCGTTATTGGCTATGGATGCTCATACTTTTAAAGCTGGTTTTGCCGACAACTTTGTCTTCACCCCTAAGCCTCGGCTCATGGTTCGACAGCGAGTTGGCAAATATAAAGGTAAGTGATACGAGCATTGTCGCGCAGCCACTAATTTCACCTGAGATAATAGAAACGCAAATCCCGGCAGTGACAGGCGTACAAACAACAGTTGTCGAAACGGCAGAAACGCCTCCAGCACATAACCAGCCGGTAGTCGCCACCTTGCCGGTGATATCACCCCCAATGTTAACTTGGCAGGGTATTGTGTTTTTAATTTGGATTGCTGTTGTTGTGGCGATGGGTTTGTTGTTGCTGCAGCGGGCAATTTTTGTCAGAGGCCTTGTCGCTCAGGCCAAACAACCGACTGAACTGATGAAGGATGCCTTCCGCTTCTGCTGTAGACAGATGACATTGAAGAGCAGAGTCGACTTAAAAGTCTCCGCAAACACTGCCAGTCCTGCCGTATGCGGATTGTTTAGGCCGGTTATTTTAGTGCCTGAAAATTTGGCGCCGACCCTCGGTGTCGGTCATCTTAGAACAGTTTTACTGCACGAGATTGCTCATATAAAACGAGGTGATTTATGGATAAATCTGGCACAGACCGTTTTACAGATTATCTATTTCTACAATCCTTTGCTCTGGCTGGCAAACCACATAATCAGAGGAATTCGCGAGCAGGCTGTTGATGAGGCCGTTCAGGTGACTATGGGGACTAAGGCTGCCCAGTATCCGCAGACACTGTTGGATGTTGCGAAGACGGCTCTTAAAAGGCCGGCCTTGTCGTTGCGCCTGATTGGTGTTGTGGAATCCAAAAGTGCATTAAGAGGAAGGATTAAAAGAATGTTGGATAGACCTGTACCCAAATCCGCAAAACTTGGAGTCTTTGGCCTTATTACACTTATTGTTGTCGGTTTTTTGCTTTTGCCTATGGCAAGGGCCGCTAAGTCAAAGAAAGTTAACCAGAATCTCATAGGTAAATGGCAAAGTGTCGATTTTGTACGGGAAATAGAGGATTTTACACCCGGCAGAAAAAGCTGGCGTGGCGAGATTGTCCTGAAAGATGTGGAGTTCATGAAGAAGGGGAAGACATCAAGTTTTTTTACTTGGAAGAAAAACTGGATTTATCATGAAAATGTTCGGGCAAAAGCTGAAATCAGAGAATTTGACGGCTCTCGCTATCTTTTCTTGCCCTGGCTGAGCGGTGATGTCACCAGACGTAATCGAAAACCGAGGTATTATGTGATGAAAGAAGTCAGGGGCAGTAAAAAAGACGGCTCTGATTTCAAAACAAAGCTGAAAAAGGGCATAACGGTTGAGGAAGGCGTTGGTTTTGATGACATCATCATTGGGAATTGTACCGGAGAATTCATCAAATCCAAACTTGGAAAACCTGATAAGGAAATAAAGAATGAAAAGGGTTGGTGGCTTGTATATCACAAGAAGTACGGCTTGGATTTCTGGGTCAATCCCGAAGAAAATATTTTAATAGAAATAAGACTCAACAAAGGCTTCAAGGGAAAGCTGACTTCTGGAGTATCTATGTCTTCGAATAAACAGGATATATTTTATGCCTACGGCCGGCCGATTGGTCAGGAAGTAACAAGGGACTTCGACCAGCGCTTCGATGATCAGGTTCTTCTTTTTAGAGAACCATCTGGGTCGGAACTGCCGCATATCGGCAAGATACATTATGATGACCACGGCCTGCTGTTCTGGTTTGATGGTACCGAGCTTAACCAGATAGTCGTATATCAGCCGGTACCGAACCAGGATAGTGACGAGTTCAAGGCTACCCTTCCGAACGGCGTTACGGTTGAGCTGGTTGGTGTTTGTGAGCATCCGAGTCAGGACAGACTATGGTGGGGTCCGGATGGGACAACACTGCGGAAAAAACCTTACAACAAACCAACCAACTTCCAGGTCAGCCCTGGAAGAGATAAACAGGTCAGAGAAATAGCTGTGCAGCTTCAGGGTAATCTGGATGAAGGTGTCGGCTTTAGATATGAAATACCTGTCACAGGAAATAGTGCTTCAGCCGGTGTTATAGATACATATAAGGAAGGTGAGCTGATAAAGACCGTTTATGGCATTGCATTTGACGCGCCTGTTACATCTGAAGCCGCTGATATAAGTATTGGTATTGGAGCAGACCCTTGGCAAACAGTTGCCTCATCTGAAGCTGACTTCCATGGAACTAAGAACTCTTACGATATAGTATGGCATCAACCTGCAGTTGAAATCGGCAGGACAATTATCACTGTGGCTCACAGCTATAAAGATGAAAACGTTCGCATAGCTGCAAGAACTAAAGACAATGCTATACACGCCTCCGAGTCCACCGGTAGTTCAGTTGCAGGCTCCGAAAGCATAAGGGTAACATTTGAAGTTCCGCTTTCGGAGATTAAAGAATTCCTCTTCCAGACTCGGCCTTACCAATGGGTGACATTCAGCAATGTTTCCCTGAGGCCTGGCCGCAAAACTAATGTACAGGTCGAAATGAAAGAAACGGGCGAAGTCGCTGATAAGGATAAAACGGCCTCTGAGAATCCTGAGCAGTCAAGTGAAGGTGAAAAACAGCAGCTATCGGATATAAACGCAAAGAAACAACAAATTGCTGCAAAACTGCAGGCGCTTATGGAGCGACGGGATAATGTTCAAAGGGGCTTGGATATGGCCGAAAGGTCGTTGGGAGAAGTTCGTCAGAGATGGGATATCTATGAC
>CAZDQP010000103.1:0-9725 GCA_964507485.1 uncultured Pirellulales bacterium
GCACGTGCCTCTTCAGCCAAACACTTCTCTTCCTCATAGGACTGGAGAGGCCGTTCACAATACTCATATTAGTACGAAAGAGTGGACGTTGAAATAAACTTGCTCTGCTTGTGCTGCCTTCTGCTCGGATACCGTCCTACTGGTATGCCTTGGGCACCACTTCGCAATACGCGATACGAACTACGCAATACGAAAATATTGCGCCCTCTGGAAACAACAGCAATCTAAAACTGTCATTGCGAACACAGTGAAGCAATCTCAAAATGTTTAGCCCCCAAGCCACGCCTTGGGGATTTGCTTGTTCCTTATTGATTACATTTCTCAAAACTTCGTTTATTTAAGCCACTTGTCACAAAAAGCGGCCAGGTCCTTTTCATCTATTTTGCCATCTGTCACCAAATCGCACGAATCCTTCCAGTTACTGTAACCGGGTTCACTTACCCAGGCCTCTGCCAGAATCGCAAAGTCTTTGAAGTTCACAATTCCGTCAATATATAAATCTCCGTAAAGTGGATTCTCGACCCAATAGATACCACCCTGCTCAGTGTCATAGTCAAGGAGGGTGAAGAATATATAGCGTCTGTCGAAGGAAATGAAAGGGCTATATTCATAGTCGGAAGTGTTGATGCCGGGACCGTATTGATTCAGGTTGACCGCTGTTTCCCAATCACCATTTGCGTCGGCAAGAGTCACATAAACGTCCCCTTGGCCGTAGCCGCCTGGACGGTCCGAATCGAAGAGAATATATCTGCCATCGGGCGAGACAAACGGATCAACTTCGCCGGCGCTGGAGTTGGCCAATGGCCCGAGATTCTCGACTTGCAGCGGCGGCCCGGTCAGTATGTGCCATATATCAAGTCCTCCCTGCCCTCCAGGACGATCAGAATGAAAATAGGCGTTTCCGTCTATTGTTTCTGAGTACAGAGCATCTTGATAGGAGGTGTTTACTGGAGAAGGAAGAACTTGGGGACTGCTCCATCCTCCCGCTATACGATCAGCCACCCAGATGTCATAAGTACCATTTTTTTTGGAGGTAAAGTAGAGCGTATTTCCATCGGCTGTGAAGAAGGGGTAGCGATACGTATGTCCTGGGAAAAAGGTAGTCTCCAATACCGGAGTCGTCCAAACGTTGTTGACGCACTCGGTGTAATACATCCTAAGAGTGTAAGAGTCCCAATTGTCATACCCCGAGAAGAAACACTCGTTGCCGTCGGGGGAAAAGCTGATACGAGTTACCAGGCGGTCCCCAGGCGCAATGAATTCGGGTGCGAACGGTACGGGTGTCGTCCCCGGCGGCGTCTGCCCGAAGTATGGCCCACTCACAGCCGAGGCCGATAGAGATGCGAACAGAATTGTCACAGTGACAATTACAACTACAAGTTTAACATTTGTATTATTATGTGTTTTACAGTCCATTTTACTTGTTCCTTATTGATTACATTTCTCAAAAATCCGTTTATTTAAGCCAGTTGTTACAAAGAATAGCTAAGTCGCCTTCGTCGATTTTGGCTGATATCGCCAAATCGCACGAATCCTTCCAATTATCGTCGCCGGGTTCACTTCTCCAGGCCTTGGCCAGAATCGCAAAGTCTCTAAAGTTTACAACTCCGTCCCTATATAGATCTCCGGGGGCGTAAAATGGGTTCTCGACCCAATAGATATCGGGCGCACTATAATAGCGTCGCCAGAATAGGTATCTTCCGTCGGAAGACATTGAAGGCCCATCGGCGGCGTAAATGTTGAATCCTGAAATTAGGGTGTTCATGTTGACGGGTGTGTTCCAGCCGTCATTTCCGTCGCTGAAACTCACATAGACCTTCGACGAACTGCCGGAACGATTCGACGCGAACAAGAGATATTCTCCTGCGGGATCGACGTGTGGGTCATAGTCATATGCAGAAGTGTTTATGAGGGCACCGAGATTCTCAACCTGTAACGGTTGGTTGGGCTCTTGGCGCGTGCGCCATATATCAAGTTGCCCGCTTCCACCCGGACGGTCGGATGCAAAATAAACGGTTCCGTCCAGTGTTTGGGAGTAATAAACATCACTGCTGCTGCTATTGATTGGAGATGGAAGGACTTGGGGGCTGCCCCATCCTTCCGGTGTGCGATCGACAACCAAGATGTTTGCATCGTGTGTGAAGTAGAGTTTGTTTCCATCGGCCGAGAAAAAGGGTTGACCGGTAAAGGCATCCCCTGATGGCGAAAAGGTCGCCACCGCCGGGTCCGTCCATGTGTTGTTTACGCGCTGTGCGTAATACAGATTCCATGGGGCACTGTTGCCTGGCGACGACCTCGTGAAGAAGCACTCATCGCCGCTGGGTGAGAACGCAACACGTATTTCAGAGTGGTTTGACAAGGAAATTATTCCTGACGCGAATTTCTGGGGTGTCGTGCCGGGCGGCGTCTGCCCGAAGTACGGCCCACTCGCAGCCGATGCGATGCCGGCAGTAAATAATAGCAAACACAAGCTTCTTAAAATTAACTTTTTCATTTTAATCATCCTTTTTTAATCTTTACGTTTTCAATCCACTGCAATCGGTCCAAACTTACACACTCCGGCTCCTCCGAAGCAGACTATCTGTTTTTTTGAATTGCCCCTCCGTCAATTCATCCCACATTCTTTAGTTACCGGTCGGGATTGGCGTCGTCATTTTGCGGCAAATCCCCTCAATAACTGTAATTCGGGTAATCGTCCTTGCTCTATTTATTTAGCTCCAAAAGTCGTAAATTTATTTCAGGTTTTTTCAAAAAAAAGTGCTATAAATCCCTCATTTTGGGAGCTATATTTAATAGTGGATCCATGTTGCATGATATAGATTATCTACAGCTTGTCCGCCGGGCACAGCTCGGCGACAGCGAGAGCATGAACCTTCTCTCGGAGAAGGTAAAAGGGTGGTTGTGTGCTTATATATATCGAATCACGCTTGATTTTGATTTGACTGATGACATTATACAGGAAACGCTCTTGGAAATGGTCACAGCTATTAAGAGTTTAAAAGACGTTCGTCGCTTCAAATCATGGTTGTACCGAATAGCTTCTACAAAAATCAAAAAGCATTTCAGAATATGTGGCAATAAAAGAATTGCAAGTAAAGCAGTACACGACACGGATAGGCTCCTGCAGTATGCCTCAAAGACTCCCGATGCCATGGGCCAGCTTATAAAAAAAGAATTATCTCAGGCGGTAATGAAGGCGATGAGCCGTTTGAAGTTCAGGCATCGAAATGTTCTGATACTGCGATGCTTCGAGCAGATGCCTTATCCTGAAATCGCTTATACATTAGGCTGTAGCTCAATTCAGGCGCAACTGTTATTTTTTCGGGCTAAACAATCACTAAAAAAACAACTGTTAAATCGCGGTTACCGTAAAGAACACATCTTTGCGTCCCTGGGTATTTTCGGCGCACTTACGGCAATGCCGTTCAAAAGCGCTTCAGCATCGGTTGTTCCTGCTTCGATGAAAGTAGGAACATTGGCTTCTGCTGTCGGGGTACTAACTACAAAAATAGGCATTATTACCGGGATTGTAGCTGCTGCAGCAGTAATTACTATATCAAGCTCGATAGCTCCGGACCGTCTCGAAGGAAATAAGTTCAATATTATAAATCAGGAAAAGTATGAGCGGACATCTTTAAAATATCCTTCGGCGATTCATTCAAAATACAATTCCGGGGGCGACTGGAAAAAAGTTATTGCTCATCAATTCCCAAAATCAATATCTATTGAAGAGTGGTTAACCGGACTGCCGGAAGCATACAACACCGCTGTTGTAGTACCTCAAGACTCCTGGATAGAGATGCGGTTCCCCTCGGCTATCGTAGATGCACCAGGAAATGACATAGTAATAATCGAAAAATGCCGATATGGCGAACAAGCTGAAGTATTTATTACAGATTGCAACTCAAATGAGGTGAATATCGGCACACTTGTTGTTCCCAAAACATTTGTTCACAGTAATACTATTTTCGCATATGACATTTCTGAACTTGACCTGCCATTCGTACCTTATGGTATTCGAATATTAACAACCAATCCCGGCGAAAAAGAGTTTGAAGGTCCATTGCACGGCCTTGATTTAGTGTCCGTACAGGCAAATGTCTCTGATTAGCTCATAAATCCCGTGACTTAAAAAGCCCCCGCGGAGACTATCATTACCCTATTTGTCATTCTGAGCGAAGCGAAGAATCTCAATTATATTTAGCCCCCAAGCCTGCTTGGGGGTTATTGATTTGCTTGCCCCGCCTCCTGCTCGGTCATTTTCTCATTTTACTTCGCGGCTTCGCCACTGCGTAATACTAACGCCCCTCTCGGCCTCCGGAAAAAACAGCAACTGGGTATCAACAACAAATACGCTTTCCCCCTTCCCCCACAGCCCCAAATCACTGCTGTATGTCTTCTTCTTTCTGCCCCCCGGACTTTTGTCGGAATTGATTGCAGTGCCGGTCACACATTGAAATCATTCTGCTTTCTTCGAAGGATATGTCGAATGGCAAATGAAACTTTGGTTTTGTATTCATAATCCCGGCTACTTCCATACCTTTTATCACTTTACAATCCGTCCCTTTTACTGTCTCACGCACCGTTTCAATAGCTGAATCGCATCCTAAAACTATCACAGCTTTATATTTTCGGGCGCATTTTCGAAGTTTGTTCCGTTGTCGTAATGTCCATAAACAAAGAAAAAATTGCTGAATGACGCCGGCCTTGAACTTCTTTGCTTTCACACCTTTTTCGTTCAATTGAGATTTTAATCTTATAATGTGTCTTTCAAGAGGCGGCGATTTTAACAAACTTCTAAAGAACTGGATGAAAGGCTTGTCTTCCTTCATTGCAAGACTTGCTCCTGCGCACATATTGCAGGCGACTATCAATGCGGAGCCCGCACCTTCAGCTTCTGAAACTGCATCCAGCTCATCAAGATGAATTGGCATTTACTTCTCCCTTTTGTGTTAAAATCTGTATCTCCACTTCCTAACCATTACATTCATAATTACAAAACAAAGAATTCCCATTAAGAGCATAGTGCCGAAAAGCACCATCCACAATACCCTTACAACTTCAGAATCCATAAAATAGCCCAGTGCAAAAAGGCCTATACAGATTATTAGTGGTATTAATGGGAACCACCTGCATCTTCTCATGCATTCGCTCATCATAGACCGGCAGTTGTAAGCTTCACCGATGTTTTTGCAGCAATCAGGCATTGATTGGCTGCTTTGAGTTCCGCAACAGGGCATATTCGGCCATTTTCCCTTCGTTTCCATAGTTTCATCTCCTTTCTACTCTTATAGACGAAGATGACTCGGAAAAGGATACGCCTAATTGTCCTGATTTTCAGATTTTTGTTGTTTTCGGTCACATGCTAACTTACCGCTCTCGTCACGATAAAAATCACAGCCTTCCTCAAATATTTCCTTGAGCTTCATCCGGGCGCGGTGTAACCGGATTTTAGCTGCGTCAAGACTGATTCCCAAAATGTCAGCAACCTCCTGGTTTTTTAGGTCTTTCAGCTCACTTAGTATAATGATGGTTCGATAATCCTGCTGTAGCCTGTCGACAAATTCTCGGATGCACTCATTCATCTCGTTCCTTATCGCCTCTCGCTCTGCGGAAAGGCTTATTTCTTCTGTGCGGGGGTTTTCCGTCTCTGTTTCGCTGCTTACTTTATCGAGACTTACCTTCTTGCTGTCTTCGCGATATGGTCGACTGCGTATTTTATCAAGGGCTGCGTTGGTAGAAATTCGATATATCCATGTAGAAAGGCTGGACTCGCCCTTGAAGTCTTTCAGACCTTTATTGATTTTTAGAAAAACTTCTTGAGTAAGGTCGTCCGAATCACTTTTACCAACCATTCGCTCAAGGTAGTGGGCTACATTCTGATGGAATTTGTCATATATTTCTTCGAAGCTTAACTGGCTCTCTTTCATTTTTCTTTACCTTTAAGTCTTTACTTGCTCTTCACGATTATTATCCCCCATTGTACATTAGCAGGAAGGTCCAGACAACCCCGCGGACGTTTTGTTTCCGTCTTTGCTCACCAAATCTTATCCTAATCCCCCACAACCCTTTAAAATTTGCTTGTGCTGCCTTCTGCTCGGATACTGTCTTATTACTGTATGTTTCCTCGTCGCGACCTCCGGCAGCACCGGCAATTAGGGCCTATCGGCAGCATCACAGGATTAATCTGTATCCCAAAATCAATCAAATGCGCAGTGGGTTAAGAGTATAAAACCCATTTTTTCAAAACTTTTTTACTCTTTCTCCTCTAAAGACTTAACCAAAACCTCATCTCCAAAAACCCCCACTTTTTCGCATCAATCGCGCAGGTTCGCCCAATTATAGAGAGAGACGCCATTCTGCGCCCCCAGCGGATTTTGAATTCGCTTCGTATTTTGATATTAGGATTTAGAATTTATTTAGGATTTAGAAATTAGAATTTAGATTTTATCCCTGCTCTTTGACAACTTCATATCGCCCATCAGTTGTTGTTATCTTCCAACAACTATAATTATATGCAGTATACTGCATTATAGTATACTGCTTTCAAGAATCACTTACGGCTTTGCGCTACCGTTGCGCGCACGGGTTCAATCAATCAAGAACGGTTAATTACGCAAAACAAACCCAATTTCCGACAATGTCAATTTTTGTAAGACCAATAACAACATTAACTTACAACGAAAACTCTAACTTGGACACTTGGTCAAAACGAACCCAATTCGAACCCAAACAAACCCAATTTCAAAAGACGTGATTACTCTGGACTTGATTAACAGAATTGAAACAGCGAGCGGGCGAAGCTATTCGCTTGATGTTATTCTTTTAGACAGACGACCGGGATGGGATTTTCCACCAGCACCTCTGTCAGGATGGGCAAAATATAACTTCTCACCACTTTGTCCCAGCTCATATTTTTCGCCAGCGAATAACCCGTTCTTATCATATTCTCAGTCTCTTCATCGCTCTTCGGCAGCCGTGAGCATATATGCATCGCAATATTTTCGCTTACCTTATGCTCTATCTGGTTTCGTACTGCCTGACCGATGTTCAGCAGATCTTCGATATTAGAAGAGCCGTAGCTGTTCAATTTTGTATAGTCGGCGAATACCAGGTTCCTGGCGCCTTCCGCACCGGCTATATCCAGCACAAAGCCCGCACATCCGCAGATATTGCTTACCACGCATATCCCCCCGAATGTCAACGGCTCAAGTTGGGCAATTCCGAACGGCTCATAAATGCTTTGCCCGAATTCGACATCGCTGCCCCTTCGAATATCCATAAATTCCATATCCTCTTGCATCCTTCGGCCGCAATTGTCTCGGCTGAATCCGAACTGATTTATGAAGATGGTTTTTATATTTCTGCTTTTCGCATTGAATTCCTGCACCGCCGCATAAAAATGCGCCTCGCCGCCGGAAAGGTCAGGCCATCCTTCCCGGTGGGCCACCGGCCAGTTATAGGCCGATTCCATATTCCGAATATCGCTGCCGCGCCGCTGTGAAACTTCGGTAGACAGCAAAAACATTACGCCGGTCTTGCCCTGCGTCCTGAACTTTCTCTCTATATGCTCCAGCACCCGCAAATCACGCCACAACCCCTTGCTTTGTACCAGTCGTGTAACATGCGTAAAAATAATATCCGGTCTATACCCCAGCAGTTTTTCGCAATACCGCTGTAGTTTTTCCTTTGATTGCTGTTTGTCCGCAAGGCCGATTTGATAAGCCGGTATACCGTTATAAACTATGTCAATATCCACGGATTCAAATTCCGGCGCCAGAAAACGCAGCTCATTGGCAGCATAATCACCAACTGCACATATGGCATCACAGTACTTTGAAGCCTCCACAAGGGCGTGTTTGAAATAGGAGCTCTGGTCGCCAAACACTTCGTTGACATAGAGTTTCTTCTCATGAGCCAGCTTCATAGTGTTGTAAAACATTGTATCATGTCCGGGGTGATTTTCTACGATGCGCCGCATCGTGGCTACTTCATGGGCATAGAAAATAGTCTTGAAATCACACGTTGGTTCGAGAATAGCTGCCAACGCAGTAGGCATCCCCATAAACTCGTGCGCAATTACTATTGTCGAATCTTTAGCAGCACCAATTGCCTTTAAAGCAGCAATTGCCGCTGGTGCCAGTCTTACATACTGCTCGTATTCCCATAAATACTCATACTGGTTGCTACGAACACCGAACCGCTCGTATAAACGTTTCTTAAACTCATTGATTACATTCTGGTCCGTACGTGTTACGTCTATAAGCAAAACTTCAGGTGAGCTTTTAACACCTGTCTGTTTGTCAATAAATGTTCGCCTGCCATAGACGATACCTACATTGTGGAAGTTTTCGATTTTTTGAAAAGATTCAAGATATCCTGTTCTGACGAGCCCGTCCACAGATGAATAGAGCACCTCGCTATCATCGCCCAAGCGGTTCAAAACAGGCCCTTCAGTGGAAAATAACGGACCTACAATGATTGAGCGGCCAACCGCCTCGAGATAGGAATTACAGGTGAAGAAACCTTGTAAAACAGCACCTATGCCACCGATTTTTCCCACAGCCTCGTGGGTAACGTGCACTATGGTTGCCTCATTAGCCATAATAAATTTCCCTCCATAGTTGTAACATGAAACTTAGTCACGCTGTTTTAACCGCTTCCATATAAAATATAGGAAATAGTTTTATTACAACCAAATTTAAGGAGAATGTACTATTTGTTAAATTTTATGGTCTGAAAAAAACGTGGAATGCACGCAATAAGAGGGTATATTTTAAGACATTATAGTTGGACTCAAGAATTTTTGAGGCCAAGTTGTCCTATTTTTGCGCGTAAAGTTCTCACCAATCCCGCAAGTATCTGCGAAGGAATATCAGCCAACTCCGGTTCGGGTATTTCGCTGACAGCTATTCCGTCGATGATTTTTAAAGCGCGCATGCCGCAATGGATTATGGAGCTTGAGATTCTTTCGGCCTGCTCTAAGTCACCATCGGCCATTAGTCGTAAATAGGTAATTATGTTTTTCGTCAACTCACTATCGCTTATATCGTATACCGGAACGGACCTTTCAGGCGTGTCCTCAAGGACCTCACTTTTCTCTTTCAATATTTCCTGTTCAATTCTGTAAGTTTCTGCCATTAGTCGTTTTTGTTCGGCCAGGTCGTTTGTATCCATCGGCGCGAGTTTAAGCTCTTCACCGGCATCAGGAGCGTGAGCGGGGACATAGACTTTGTTTTTACACGCCGGGCATCTGCCCAATTTGCCGCCGGCGTTGTCCGGAGCTTCAATCTTTTTGCCGCAATGTTCACAGTTAAATGCTATGGCCATTTTATCACCTCCGAATAATTAATCTTTTTTGTACTCGGCAGTCACCTCTGTGGTAATTCCTCCGCGAGGGGTAAACCGCGAGGTAATTTTCATTCGGCGCGGCTCGCAGGCGCCGGATAAATCATCTAATATGTCATTTGTCAGGGATTCGTAAAAGATGCCTTGGTTGCGATAGCTTTGCATGTAGAACTTCAGGCTCTTCAACTCAATGCAAAGCTTATCGGGACAATACTCGATAATAATCTCGCCGAAGTCCGGATGACCTGTTCGAGGGCAAAGGCTGGTAAATTCGGAACACCTGATTGTTACCCAATAGTCCCGCTGTGGATTGGGATTGTCGAACAGTTCGAGTTCGGGCTTTTTATCCATTTTGTTGAACCTCGCAAAAATTCGGC
>CAZDQP010000104.1:0-9705 GCA_964507485.1 uncultured Pirellulales bacterium
AGCAGCAACAAAGGAAAGCATTGCTGGGAGATAAATTTAAAAAATGAATTTGCGGCGGAATTACTCTACTATTCAGATTTGGTTTTCTTAGGTCGGCTAAGTGGTTGTGGTTCGGCCACCTTACGATACCCCAGACTCTTTATTACTTCAAGGACCTCCGTCCACGTCGGGAATGGTCTTGTATTTTTCCTTCTGTATTCATCGATAGCCATAAGAAATTCAAATTGCTCATCGGACATATGGCCTTCCTCAGCCGATTTCCGCTCATCGCTTCTGCGCCTCCCCGGACCGCGACGGCGATCCAGCCCCAAACGTCTGTCTACAACGCTGTGCCTGCGTTCTTTACCCGCCCAAGGTTCTGTTTGAGCTTCTTTATCCATATTATTGTTGTGCCTTATATTTTGTTGAGAGTAGTGCCAGTGAGCCAAAGTCTGAAGCGTCTAAATTCGTGGATTGTTTTCCACTTTAGTTCACTGTTTTTATTATCCTGGATTAAAAATCATCCTCGAAGATCTCGTTGTCGAGATTGCTCTCATCTTCATCTTCCAGGGCAAAGTCATAAAAATCATCATAGGCATCCTGGGACTCGATTACTACGTGTGCTTCGTCAATATGGTCTTCAGGAACCATTATGGCAATGCCTTTAGTAGTATCTGGTGACTCTTCGCCTTGTTCTTTTATCACGACAGGGATACCGTTAGCAGCCAGCAAAGTTTCATATTCTTTAGCCTGTTCCATGTCTTCGGCGAAGGTAACAACGATAAGCTCCGGAAGATTGGTCCTTGATTTTCGGCTTTTTTGAGGTCGCTTTGCCATTTTATTTCTCCGCTATAAGTCTAATATTCAGATTCCTGTACGTTCTTAGGGGCTTTCCCGAAGGTTAACCCCAAAAACCATTTTGGAGATATCTTCGTCAAAATAAACCGACTGAATTATTAAAAATCCGGCCTAATTAGGAAAAAAATGTTATTCGACCGCTTAGTTTCCATAAATACTTTTGCTATCGGCTCTATAATCGCAAAAATTTAATGTTTGAGCCCATTTTTTTGTTGCAAATCTTGATTGGTTTCTGTAATAACGAGCTTTGATAGTGTGCCTGCACCAAGGATTTGGTACTGGCTTATTGAAAATTTAACTTTTTAGCAAGGAGGATTTTTGCAAATGGCAAAGAAAGAATCTTTAGTTGTAGCCAGCAAAGTTAAGGCTTACATCAAGAGTAAAAAAATGATGACCTCATCAGACGCACTCGCGGCGATCAGCGATAATGTCTATTGTATGCTCGATAAGGCCATTGAACGAACAAAGGCTAATCGTCGCAGCACTGTCAAACCGCAGGATCTATAAAGAAACCGCCAGGAAATACAAAGTGCCTAAAGTGTGGAGTGTCTGGAGCGCCTACAGTTGTGGGCCGTGGGTACTTTATGCTTTAGGCACTTTAAGTTATTTAGGTTATCAGTCCTTCAGATATTTTTGTGAAGAACAATCGTTGAATAATACCGCCTGATAGCAGGTGATTATATTTAACTTATAGCACTTCTGATACCGGTTTTTGACCGGTAAAATCATATATATTAGCGTCTAATGTCACATTTCTTGGAAAATTTGTTTAACTTACAACAGCAGAAACCCCGATTTATAAATTAGGAATTACCTCAAAAATACGGCATTTTTAGTATCTTGGAAATTAAGATTGCGTAATTTCCTGCCGATTAGGATGATGCCAGCGATACCCAAGTGCAAAAACGTCGCTTTGAGATGTCGGATATTTTAAACAATTAACCGTAAGTTCTTATCTTATAAGTTCTTACATAAACTAACTTGTGGTAGGATTAATATGAGGGTTTTTATGTTAGGCTGGGAGTTTCCGCCGTTTATCAGCGGCGGGCTTGGTACAGCCTGCTACGGACTTACTAAAGCATTAGACCAGCTTGGTATAAATGTTATTTTCTGTCTGCCGAAAATGGTCGGGGGCGATTATACATCCCATGTGAGGCTGTTATCCCCAACAGGCCGGTTATCTGCAACCACTAAGATTAATGAGCTGAAAAACGTAATATTTCATACAATCGAATCATCCTTGCAACCCTATTCAACCCCCGATGTTTATCAGCAGCGAATTGAAGATACTTTAAAAGAAAGACAAGTAATGCTTGGTGGTACCGGTTCGGCTTTTGCAGGTGGAATGCACTACGGTGGTAATATGTACGAGGAAGTTCATCGTTATGCTACGGTTGCTGCTGAATTGGCTGCGTCTGAACAGTTTGACGTCATTCACGCCCACGATTGGATGACCTATCCGGCAGGAATTGTGGTGGCTGCAATGAGCGGTAAGCCGTTGATTGTACACGTCCATTCGACGGAATTCGACCGCAGCGGAGAAAATGTCAACCAGATGATTTACGACATCGAGCGTCAGGGTATGGAACGGGCGGATAAAGTGATAGCTGTTAGCTATTTTACGCGCGGTATTATAATCAATCGATATGGTATCAGCGCCGAAAAAATTGAAGTAGTATACAACAGTGTGCAACGCAATAGCAGTAATAACATAGCTTTGACCGAAAGCGGTATAAAGAAAGGCGAGAAGATCGTCTTGTTTTTAGGCCGAATCACAATGCAAAAAGGCCCGGAGTATTTTCTACAGGCGGCCAAGAAAGTTCTTGAGGTGATGGATAATGTTAAATTCGTTATGGCTGGCTCCGGCGATTTAATGCATCGGTCGGTTGAAATGGCTGCGAGTCTCGGTATAGGCCATAAAGTACTGTTCACGGGATTCTTACGTGGTGAAGAAGTCCGGAAGATCTATGAAATGGCCGATTTATATGTTATGCCTTCGGTATCAGAACCTTTTGGGATTGCACCTTTGGAAGCATTGAACAATGATGTGCCTGTCATAATAAGTAAGCAAAGTGGTGTGTCGGAAGTGTTAGCGCACGCTTTAAAAGTTGATTTTTGGGATATCAACGAGATTGCGAACAAAATTGTAGCAGTGTTGAAATACCCGCCGTTAGGAATAACGCTGCGAAATTATGGCAATTCTGAGGTGAGAAGATTGCGGTGGAGGGACAGTGCTCGGAAGTGTGTGAAAATTTATGAAGAAACAATGGTTGCGGTTTGAGGAGCGTATTCCCTCAGATGGTGGGGCGAGGTATAAAAATACGAGATAATAAATATGGCTTCGATATGTTTTTATTTTCAAGTTCATCAACCCTTGCGGTTGAGGCACTATACAGTTTTTGATGAAAACGACCAGTATTTTGATGATTATAAAAACGCTTCGATTTGCAGAAAGGTGGCAAATAAATGTTATCTGCCGGCTAATCGATTGCTTTTAGATATAATCCACAAGTTACAGGGTAAGTTCAAGATAGCATACAGCTTGACCGGCGTATTACTGGAGCAACTTCAGCTATTTGCCCCGGAAGTCATTAGCACTTTTGACGCTTTGGCAGAAACCGGTTGCGTGGAGTTTTTGGCCGAAACGTATTATCACAGTTTAAGTTATCTTTATTCACATGATGAATTCATAGAGCAGATAAATAAGCACACCGAAACTATCGAACGTTTGTTTGGCCAAAAGCCAAGGGTTTTTAGAAATACAGAATTGATATATAATAACGACCTCGCTACTCTGATTGAGTCAACAGGCAATTATGATGCGATAATAACCGAGGGCGCAGACCATATCCTCGGTTTTAGGAACTCCAATTTTCTCTACCGCCCTAAAGGATGCAGTAAACTAAAATTGCTCCTGAAAAACTATCGGCTCAGCGATGATATTGCCTTCAGGTTCTCCAACCGAGGCTGGTCACAGTGGCCATTAACTGCGGATAAGTTCGCAGGATGGATAAATAGTATCAATGGAAATGTCGTTAACCTCTTTATGGATTATGAAACGTTCGGTGAGCACCAGTGGGAGGATACGGGCATATTTGAATTTATGAAGCATTTACCGGATGAGGTTTTAAAAAATCCCTACAACGATTTCAAAACTCCCAGCGAGGTGACTCAGTCGTTTCAGCCCGTCGATACTGTTGATGTGCCCCACCTTATAAGCTGGGCCGATATTGAAAGGGACCTCTCGGCCTGGCTTGGAAATGCGATGCAATCGAATGCTCTTCATGAGCTTTACCGGATCGAAAAAGACGTTAAGAAAACTGGTAATGCAAAAACTATCAATAATTGGCGAAAATTACAGACCTCAGACCATTTTTATTATATGTGCACTAAATACTTTGCTGATGGTGACGTACATAAGTACTTTAACCCGTATGATTCGCCTTATGATTCTTATATCAACTTTATGAATGTGTTAGGCCATCTTCATAAACAATGTTTCGGGGGAACAAGTGAGAATGCATCTTGTGACCTGTCGATAAATAAAGACTCGCTCAATTTAGATACGCAGATGGCACGTTATGTGTCTTGATTTACTCTTTACTGCTTTTAAGCAGAAATTCCAATTGCCTGGCTTTTACATATAGATGTTTTTTAGGAGTGGAATTGTGTTGACGTTACAACAAGCCGATAGCAACGAGATTGTCTCAATGCCGTTGGGTAAAAAAAGTGTTGAGGATTTATTAACGAAAGAATGGTTATTGACTAACAGCCGTGGTAGCTATGCTTCTTCAACGATTATCGGCTGCAATACCAGAAGATATCACGGTTTACTCGTCGGCTCGCTCAATCCCCCTTCGAGCAGGATAATGGCATTGGCAAACTGCTTGGAAATGGTGATATTGAATGGAAGTGTTTTCAATCTTTCAACTTTTGAATTCCATGGGAAATTTACCCCGGCGGGATTTACTTTTTTAAAGCGATACCGCCAGGATTCCGGCGCCCATTTCGATTACCAGCTGCCGCAGTTCCACTTAACAAAGTCCGTATATCTCCTTCGAGATGCTGATATGATTGCCTTAGTGTATGATTTCAGCAATGTGCAAAAATCCATTGAGTTTGTTTTGCGTCCCTTTATTGGTTTGAGGGATTTCCACACGTTACAGAAATCCTATGCTCAAATCTCTGCTGCCTGGCTTGATGCTGGTTTGCTGATTCACCATGATATGCCCGGTAGCTGTGAATTATTGTTAAGCTGTCCATCAATGAAATTCGAAAAAGACAAGCAGTGGTGGTTTAATTTCGTGTATCGCAGTGACAAGCAAAGGGGCCAGGATTATACTGAAGATTTGTGGACGCCGGGCTTTTTTAAGGGCATGATAAATTCACCGACCAGAGTTGTTCTATGGGCAAATTTAGGCGGCAGCGGCAGAGCTGTATCCGACGCTGCCTCGTTAAAGGCACGTATTGAAACTGTGTGTAAAGATTTACGCAACGATAAAAAAAAGCTAATCGCAGCCGCAGGAAATGGAGATGTTACGCTTCGTAAACTTTATTTAGCCGCCGACCAGTTTATTGCAAAGCGCCGGCCGTCTGAGGATTGTAAATCGAGGACCACAATTTTAGCCGGCTTTCCTTGGTTTGCAGACTGGGGCAGAGATGCTTTTATAGCTTTACCTGGACTGCTGCTTTCGACTGGAAGGTTTGAAGAGGCAAAGTCAGTTTTGACCACCTTTGCCGCAGCGGTTGATGAAGGTATGATTCCAAATCGATTCGATGACTACAGTAACACTGCGTACTTTAATAGCGTAGATGCATCTCTTTGGTTTACTAATGCAACTTTTCAATACCTGGATTCTACGGGTGATTCAGAAACCTTTGAACAGCAGCTTCTGCCTGTAATCCACAGTATTATAGACTCTTACCATGAGGGCACACGATTTGGTGTTTGTGCCGATGACGACGGTCTTATAACTGCAGGTAATGAGCAAACACAGTTGACCTGGATGGATGCTAAATATGAGGGAGTAGCATTCACATCTCGCTACGGGAAAGCTGTTGAGGTTAATGCACTTTGGTATAATGCTCTTTGCCAGCTTGCTCAATTTTATGACCGTCGGAATGATGCCGAGAGCGCGAAGCACTTCCACAGTATGGCGGATAAGGTTAAGAGTAGTTTCCGCAACTTGTTCTGGAACAAAGCGGCTGGATGTCTTTATGATTGCATTATGCCCGACGGCTCCGCTGACGCGAGCTTGCGACCCAACCAGATATTTGCAGTTTCACTACCGTTTTCACCGTTGTCTCCGAAGGAGCAAAAAAGCGTCGTAGATACAGTGCAAAGAGACCTGCTTACTCCTTTTGGACTGAGAACTCTAAATGTTCAGGACAGTCGTTATAAAGGCACATATGAAGGTCCACAGAAAGAGCGCGACCAGGCCTATCATCAGGGAACTATTTGGCCGTATTTGCTCGGACCATTTGTGGAAAGCTACCTGAAAGTAAATGATTTCAGCCAACAAAGTAAAGAAAAGGCAGCTGAAATTATACGGCCTCTATTGCAGCATTTTACGGGAGAAGGCTGTCTTGGGCAACTCTGCGAGATATTCGATGGGGATGCCCCTCACAAATCTAAGGGCTGTATTGCACAAGCATGGAGTGTAGCTGAACTTATTAGAGCATATCGATTGATAAATGTCTGAGATTTATGCTTTATTTTCAATTGCTTTTTTGACTTCAACTATAAATGCTGAAATTTCGGCCAAGCACTTTTTCCTGTTGCTGACATTCTCTTCAATTAATTGAACTATCCTCGACCCGATTATTACTCCATCTGCACCTGCTGCAGCAACCGCCGCTGCGTGTTCGGGCTTGCTGATTCCAAAACCTACACAAATAGGCACAGCAGTCACTTCTTTTAGCTTCTTCACCAGCCCATGAGCTTCTTCAGAAAGCTTTTCCCTGCTGCCTGTTACGCCGAACAACGAAACTGTGTAAATGAAACCGGTAGTCTTGGATGCAATTAATTTCATCCTCTCTGTATCAGTATTGGGAGTAACCATAAAAACAGTATCAAGTCCCACTGAAGCAGCAGGACCTGTTATTTCATCAGAGTCGTCGATACTCAAGTCAGCAACTAAGACGCTGTTGACTCCGGCTTTGTGAAAGTCGCAGAAAAACTTGTCTGTTCCATACTGATAAATCAGATTGTAATACATCAGTAGTCCTATAGGGATGTCTTTGTAATCCTTGACCTTACGAATAAACTCCATCGCTTTCGCAATACTCATTCCACCGTTCCGTGCCCGAATATCGGCCTTTTGGATTGTTGGCCCGTCTGCTATCGGGTCGGAGAACGGTATGCCGAGTTCTAAAATATCCGCCCCGGCATCAATAGCCGTTTTTACAATCGCAAGACCGGTATCAAAATCAGGGTCGCCGATTACAAAAAACGGTATCAATGCCGCCCTGTCCAATTCGGAAAAAAGTTCTTTATATGTTTTCATCAGTTCTACACCTTACATCTTAATGAATAATCATTCTCCAAGAGGTCGATGTTTTTCTACGATTCCAACATCTTTATCACCTCGGCCGGAAAGATTTACTACCGCTATTTGTTCTTGTCCTATTTTTCCTTTTTGACTCATAAGATATGCTAAAGCATGTGAGCTTTCCAGTGCAGGAAGTATTCCTTCGGTTTTGCTCAATAGTTCGAATGCATCAAGTACCTTGTCATCCTCGGCAGCAACATATTCGGCTCTGCCGGTATCCTTCAATAAACAGTGTTCTGGCCCGACAGCCGGGTAGTCCAATCCGGCACTTACTGATTCCGTTTCGTAAACCTGTCCTTCCGTGTCCTGCAAAAGATATGATTTTGATCCATGCAGGATACCCACTCGCCCGGCTACCAGTGTTGCGGCGTGTTTGCCGCTGGCCACACTTCTGCCGCCGGCTTCGACACCTATTAGTCTCACATCTTTATCATCTAGGAAAGCCGAAAAGATTCCTATCGCATTGCTGCCGCCTCCAACGCAGGCAACAATCATATCCGGCAGTTTGCCTAACTTGTCAAGGCACTGCTGCCTCGTTTCTTTACCGATACAGCTTTGAAAATGTTTCACTATTGTCGGATACGGATGTGGCCCGCACGCTGAGCCGAAAAGGTAAAAAGTATCGCGAACATGAGCCGTCCAGTAACGCAGGGCGTCGTTGATGGCATCTTTGAGTGTCCCTGTTCCGCCTTCGATGGGTACGACTTCTGCGCCACAAAGCTTCATTTTATGGACGTTGACGCTTTGTCGCTCAATGTCGGTTACACCCATAAAGATTTTCGTCTCCATTCCGAACAAAGCGCCAATCATCGCCGTTGCAAGACCGTGCTGGCCGGCACCGGTCTCGGCAATGAGTTTGGTTTTGCCCATATACTTCGCTAACAGTCCTTGGCCGAGGGTGTTGTTGACCTTGTGTGCTCCGCCGTGCAGGAGGTCTTCACGTTTTAGATACACCTTAAAGCCGACATATTCGCTGAATCTGCCTGCATAGTAGAGTGGACTCGGCCTGCCGGCATAATCCTGCGAAAGTTGTGCAAGCTCGGTTACAAATCGCTCGTCTTCGTAAAAGCGGTAAAATGCTTCCTCTAATTCCTCCAGAACTGGTATCAAAACCTCCGGAACATAGAAGCCGCCGTAATCTCCGAATCTGCCTTTATATTTCATAATTAATTTCCTAACCTCTCAAATGATGTATACTTTCGAATAATTTCTTCATTAATCTTTTATCTTTTTTGCCGGGTTTGGCTTCGATACCGCTGCATATGTCTATTCCATAAACTCCAAGTTCGACTGCTTTGGCCGCGTTATTGGGATTTATCCCACCGGCTAAAAAAATTCGCTTTCCGATATGACCTATGATATTCCAGTCGAAGCTCACACCTGTCCCACCGTACTTTTTAGGGTCAAAAGCATCCAGCAGAATCGCATCCGTAAAGAAATCTTCCGCCCTTTCAACGTCCTTCTGGTCTTTTACGCGTATTGCTTTCATTATTTTTTCTTCGTGTGAGCGGAATTCATTACAGAACTCCGGAGTCTCGTCGCCATGCAGCTGGATCCAGTTCAGCTGGCAAAGATTTTTAATTTCCTGAATTTTCTCAATCGGCTCATTCACAAAAACCCCGACGATATCTATAAAAGCTGGTAATTTGTTTATTATCTCCGCTGCGTCTGCAGGTGAAACATACCTTGGGCTTTTCGGATAAAAATTAAAGCCCAGCAGGTCCGCACCCATATCTATTGCCGCTGATGCGTCTTCATAATTGGTAAGACCGCAAATTTTAACTTTCACTATTAACATTTGCTTATCTGCTCATTTGCTGTTCGAAACTTCAATTAACTTTTCCAGGCATGATAAGGCCTTGCCTTCCTTAATCGAGGTATTTGCCGTCTCTATTGCCGATGCGAAATCATTTGCCAGACCGGAGACCATTATTGCAGCAGCGGCGTTCAATATAATTATATCTTTGCGCGGTCCGCTATCTTCGCCGCTTAGTATCCCTCTCAAAATCTTGGCGCTTTCCTTGGCATCGGTTATCTTCAAATCATCTATTTTGGCATGTGGGATTCCAAAATCTTCCGCATTTAGTTCGTGGCTTTCAATTCTGCCTTCTTTTAATTCTGTTATTTTAGTAATTCCCGTCGTGCTTATTTCATCCATGCCGTTACTGTGAACGACCATTGTCCTTTTTGTGCCGAGAAGCTTAAGAGCCTCGGCTATCGTCCCTATTAGATTTTCGTCCGCCACGCCCAGCACCTGACTTTGTGCGCCGGCCGGATTGGCCAGAGGCCCGAGAATATTGAATACCGTCCGAAAGCC
>CAZDQP010000105.1:0-9603 GCA_964507485.1 uncultured Pirellulales bacterium
TCTCCGCGCTCACATTACCCTGCTTCAAATCACTTTATGACCAAAAATATTTCATCGAAATATTCAACAAAGGAAATGCGCCTTTCAAATTCAAAGCTGTTCCAAATCAGGACTGGATTAAACTAAGCAAGTCCGAAGGAGAAATTACCACACAGCAGCGAATCTTTGTAAGCATCGATTGGCCCTCAGCTCCAAAGAGTGAATTGCTAAAAGGCCAAATTCAGATCAAGGGCGCAGGACTTAGGGAAACAGTTTATGTAAATTGTTTCAATCCAGCCGCTCCCGCTAAAGACGAGTTAAAGGGTATGTTTGTTGAGAAAAACGGCGTCATTTCCATTCCCGCTGAAAACTATAGCCGGAAAATCACCGAATCATTTATGTCCTGGGAGATTATCGATGGTCTCGGACTGACTGGAAAATCCGTTACTATACTCCCCGTAACTGCCAACCGGATAAATCCGTGGTTCGACACTTCTGCGCATCTCGAATATGATATCTACACATATAACTCCGGTGTGGTCGAGGTCCATTCTTTCGTTTTGCCGGCCTCCGCAATCAACAGCTTCAGAAACGCGCATTATGGTATCTCTATTGATGATGAACAGAGACAAATTGTAGACTTTAGTGCTCCGGAGTACAGTACCCGATGGATGGAAAACGTCCGACGGAACGCTTCAAAAAATATTACAAGGCATTACATAAATAAACCCGGAAAACACACTCTTAAAATCTGGATGGTCGATACAGGCATAGCACACGATAAAATCATAATCGATTTAGGAGGACTCAGATTGTCTTACCTCGGCCCGGAGGAAACACGCGTCAGGTGACAAGTAATCTCCAGTTTATTTTCAGGAAAAACAATGAACAGTCTCACATCCTCTTTGAAAAGCGTATTGGTGGTAGTGTTGTGTTTGAGCATAATAATTATCCTTATATATCCGGGCTGCAGCCATACACACCATACCCCTGATACCTTAAACCTAAATGACTCCAACTACTTGGAGACCAGTGGACTCAATGTCCTCGTATTCAGCAATAGGTACGATGTCAATTTTTTTGATGATTCCAAATTAAGCGGCGTCGAAATTATTCACCACGAGGTCCGAACTGCAACAAATGGCGACGTCCGCCTCAACCCGACTCCCGAACAGTGGGACCCTATCCCCGAATTTGTGGAACGCAAAATCGATAAGCAAAACAATACTATCGAAGCGTTTCTGACTTACCCTGATTATGACTTTGATTATACAATAAGAGCTGAAGCGCAAAACAGAGGCATACTTCTAAGCGTCAATCTCAAAAAGCCGCTTCCGCAGGCACTCGCAGGCCGTGCCGGCTTCAACCTGGAATTTCTTCCGTCGGCATATTTTGAAAAAACATATTTAATGGATAATAAAAGCGGCGTCTTCCCGCTTTACCCTTCCGGCCCTATGGCTGTTGACATCTCGGGCACCACAGAGCCGAAACCGATTGCAGCAGGTAAAATTCTTGTCCTCGCCCCTGAAGACCCTGCCCGCTGTGTGACCATTAAGGTTAAAGAAGGCGAACTTCTATTGTTCGATGGCCGAAATAAAGCCCAAAATGGCTGGTTCGTTGTCCGTTCCCTTTTACCAAAAGGCAAAACCGGTAAAGTCATCCAGTGGTTCCTCACCGCCAATACCATTCCTGATTTTGTCCGTCCGCCGGTGATTGCCCATTCTCAGCTTGGTTACCATCCAAACCAGAAGAAAGTTGCGGTCATAGAATTGGACAAAAACGATAGCCCCCTCAAATCGGCCCGCCTGTTGAAAATCACGGATACTGGTAAATTCATTGAAATACATAAAGGCCCAACAAAAAAATGGGGCAAATTCCTCAGGTATAATTATCGTACTTTCGATTTTACCTCCGTAAAAGAACCCGGCCTGTATGCAATCGAATACAGCACCACGCGCACAAAACCGTTCAGGATTGCAGCAGATATTTACAAAAACGCTTGGCACCACACACTTGATATCTTTTTCCCCGTACAGATGGACCATATGTTCGTAAACGAGGCCTACCGCGTCTGGCACGGCGCTTCACATCTTGATGACGCACTTCAGGCCCCCGTCAATCATAAACACTTCGACTTATACGCACAGGGGCCAACAACAGACACGCCCTTTCAGCCCGGAGAGCACATCCCCGGCCTGAACATCGGCGGTTGGTTCGACGCAGGCGATTTCGATATCCGAACCCAATCGCATTATCGCGTCGTATCAAACCTCGTTCACACCTGGGAGACCTTCCGCCCTGAAAGAGACGAAACGACCATCGACCAGAAAAACCGCTTTGTCGATATCCATCACCCCGACGGCATACCAGACATCCTCCAGCAAATCGAGCACGGCACGTTGGCACTCATCGCTCAGCACAGGGTCGTCGGCCACGCCATCAGCGGCATCATAGTCCCCGACCTCTCGCAATACACCCATCTCGGCGATGCAACAACAATGACCGACAACCTCATTCATAACCCAAACCTGCCGAGCGGCCAATCGGACGGTTTCACCAGTGGAACTTTCGATGACAGGTGGGCCTTTACAAGTAAATCAACCACACTAAATTACGGCTCCATCGCCGCATTGGCTGCCGCAAGCCGCGCCCTGCGAGAATATAACGACGACCTCGCTGAAGAGTGCCTGAAAACAGCCAAAAAGGTATGGGACGAAGAGCACAGCCACGAACCGGACTTATTCAAGTTCGGCAACACCACTGGCGGCCAACTGGAAGCAGAAGAGCTTGCCGCTGCTGTCGAGCTTCTGATATGCACAAAAGATACTAAATACGCTGAAAGAGTAAACCAGCTCATCCCCGACCTTGACGAACGTTTTGTTTTTCATGCCCCTGCGGCCATAAGAGCTATACCCTATATGGACAAATCTTACTCGGAAAAATTAGAGTCGCTCGCCAGAGACTATAAAAAACAACTCGATAGCCTCTACGAGCAGAATCCTTTCGGCGTCCCCATTTCAACACGCGGATGGGCCGGCTCCGGCAGGGTCAATTATTTTGGAATCAATAGCTATTTACTGCACAAGGCCTTCCCGGAAATAATCGGCCCTGAATACACCTTCAGAGCTTTGGACTACATCTACGGCTGCCATCCAGGCTCCGACATCTCTTTCGTCTCCGCTGTCGGAACTCATTCCAAAAAAATCGCCTACGGAAACAATCGCGCCGATTACTCATTCATCGCCGGAGGAATCGTCCCCGGAACCCTTATCATCAAACCCGACTTTCCCGAAAACAAAGAGGACTGGCCATTCATCTGGGCCGAGAACGAATACACAATAGGTAACGCCGCCGCCTATCTTTTCCTCGCAAACGCGGCAAACGATTTATTAAATGGAAATTGATTATGAAATTCTCACGTCTATTTAAACCTGCCGCATTACTGCTTTTAACGTTCATTAGTGTTCTTTCTGCAAAGCCGCCCCACTCGCCGCCTGTTCGACTGACTGCTAAACAGGACCATCGAAGGATGATGAATCTTCTGAATATAAAGTCTCTAAGGCCGGGCAGAGATGGAATGAATCCCAAGTCCAAAAATTACGCTAACTATGACGAATCCAAGGCCAATCCCTATCCACTCCTGCCGGACCCGCTGGTTTTGAAGAATAACCAGAAGGTTACGACGCCTGAAATTTGGTGGAAACAGCGCCGCCAGGAAATCGTGGAGGATTTCGACAGGGAAATCTATGGCCGAGTCCCAGAGAACACGCCTAAGGTTAACTGGAAAGTAATCGGCACAAATAAGGGTTCGAATGGCACCGTGCCTACCATCACAAAGCACCTCGTTGGTCACGTTGACAATTCCTCTTACCCTTTTATTACCGTTGACATTCAATTAACGCTAACCACCCCGGCTAACGCAATAGGCCCGGTGCCGGTAATAATGGAATTAAGTTTTGATACGTCGCGATTTCGCGGTAGAATCCCGCCCGGTTTCGACGATTGGAAGCGGCAGGTTCTCGCCAAAGGCTGGGGTTATGCCACCATCATTCCTACCAGCTTTCAGGCAGACAACGGCGGTGGTCTGACGCACGGCATCATCGGATTGTGCAATAAGGGCCAGCCGCGCAAATTAGATGATTGGGGTGCGTTGCGTGCCTGGGCCTGGGGTGCCAGCCGTGCTCTGGATTACTTTGAGACTGACAAATCCGTGGATGCAAAGCAGGTCGGCATCGAAGGTCTTTCACGTTACGGTAAGGCAGCTCTCGTCACTATGGCTTACGACCGGCGTTTTGCTATTGCTTTTGTCTGCTCATCCGGCGAAGGTGGTGCAAAGCTTCACCGACGCAATTGGGGCGAAATCGTGGAAAACCTCGCCAGTTCAGGTGAATACCACTGGATGGCCGGCAACTTTCTCAAATACGCCGGCCCGCTGAATTGGAACGATTTGCCCGTGGACTCTCACGAACTAATCGCTTTGTGTGCGCCGAGGCCTGTTTTCATTAGCACAGGGACATTAGAAAAAGGTGATGGATGGGTAGATGCCAAGGGAATGTTTATGGCCGCAGCAGCCGCAGGACCGGTCTATAAGCTCCTCGGCAAAACGGATTTAGGAACTACAGAATTCCCACCGGTTGGGACACCGCTGATTGAAGGTGACGTGGCTTTTCGTCAGCATAACGGCGGACATACCTGCGGACCCAACTGGCCGACATTCCTGAAATTCGCCCAAAGATATCTGAAAACGCCGGCAATCAATTAAATTAGAATAGGAAAACACAATTAATATCTTAGGTATCTCTGGAAATCCCCATTAAGCAACTGCCATAACCTCACTTATCGAAAATTCGTAAATTTTCTTAAAATCTGAATCTACAAAATCACCCTGACGTTCGCCATAATCATTAAGATAGTATTTTCTGAAATAGGAGTATATAAAAAAGTGACATTTATTTCTTTAAAAGGGTCATTTTGATGTTTGGATTGGAAACAATAGAACTTTTTGCATTTATTGTAGGTATATTTGCGGTTGTTTCTTTTATCGGCAATCTGTATATGTGCTGTAAAATCAAATGCCTTCGCCAGAAGATAGACAGCATCGAAAAAATAGGTAGGCTGGCAAAACTCGAGTGTCCAAGACTGGAGGCCGCTGCCGATTCGAAGGAGGAGAAAGCCCAGGTAGGTGTCGTCATCGATTTAATTTCTTCGATACTCGATGCTGCTGGAGAACCAGAGAAGCCCAAAAGAAGGCTCTCAGAAAAAACACCATCAACCCCCTGATGGGGGGCCAGGGGTCTTATTTATAAGCTTACCCCAATTCCGCACTTAGCCCCTCGGCTCGCCGGGGGGCTAACATTGATTAGCTGTGCAAGTCTACTTTAGATGCCCTATTGTTTGCGCCATAATCACTTGTTCCGGCTTCACCTTTATCACCTTACTGAATTTATTTTCGTCTATCATTCCCCTGATTACCGTCCCCAGTCCTTCCGATGCGCAATATATGTGAACGTTCTGCGCGATGCACCCCAATTCAACTGCTATCCATCGGTCTCTTTTGTTCTTAGGTATCGGCCGGGACAAATTCTGCCACTCCTTTAAGTTAAGAACGTAAACCAAATTCAGCGGCGCGATGTAAACAAAATCCTGCATGCCGCACTCTTTTCGGTAATCACCCTTTACAACCGGCTTAAGCTCGTGCTTCGCCACATCATAGAAATAAACCCCTTCCGGCAGAACCGCGTAAATATCGACGGCATACTTGGCCATCGCCGCCGGTGCAGTGCGCTTGCCGTCCGGCCGGTTCACCCCGTCCGCCGCCCAAAGCACCTCTGACAACTGCTGCAGCGTCAGTTTCTTGTCCGAAAGGTTCCGGTCAGTTCTTCTCTTACTCAGCGCCTCCATCGTCGGAATGCCCCCCCTCAAGTCCGGCTTATTTAGCTTGATTACGCCGCCCTTCTGGACGGCCGCCTGCAGTTCCTCAACCGAGCCGGCCCCAGTGCTAATGCCCTCAGAAAAGCCGGGCCTCACCGACGCCAGCAAAGCCGCGGCCGGCACACTCTTCAAAAATGTTCTGCGGTTCATTTCGTCCTCCAATCTTCTGTTCTCTGTTTCCTTTACCCCGTGAGATGACATTATCTGTCTCACCGCGCTTGATTTTACCCCAATTGCGAAACCTTGTCCACAAGGGCTCGATTAACTTTTTTCTGTTGAATCCCCCTCGCCGCCCGCTGTAAAATCAGCCGTATAATAACAACATTTTTCAGGAGTACTATATGAGCGCTTTTACTGAGAACCTTATAGTATCCCCGCTGCCCGACGGCAAAAGATGGGTCCTCCGAAAAGAATTCTCTTACGATGTCGGCGAAGAAAACAGCGGTGAGACAATAAAAGTCCCCATCGGCTTCATAACCGACTTCGCCAGTGTCCCGCGAATGTTCTGGTGGTTGTACCCCAAGTGGGGCAAGTACGGCAACGCCGCCGTCATACACGACTATTTGTATTGGGAGCAGCTTGAAAAATATCCCAGGAACAGGGCCGACGAAATCTTCCTCGAAGCTATGAATGTCTTAGATGTAAAAGAAAGCACCGCAAACAGACTATACTGGGCCGTGAAAAACTTCGCCAAAGGTGCATGGAAAAACAATACAAAAGCCAAGGCGCAGGGAGTCAAAAAATACATCGACGTACCCGAAGAAATGATGCAAATCCCCAAAATGGAATTGAAAGACCTCCCGCTCTGACAACCTCCCGACACGCTTGGATTCAGGGAACGCTCTTCTAAAACGAACCGGCGGGCAACGCCTCGGCCATCGACAATCCAGCGCAAAACAAAAAGGCCCCGCCTCAAACGGAGCCCTTCGGTTTTCAAGGAACTTCACTTTGGATTAAGTGGGAATTACGTTGGTCGCGCATGGGCCTTTTTTGCCCATCCCGGCCTCGAACTCCACCATCTGACCTTCATCAAGATTGGCATAACCGCTCACCTTGATTTCCGAGTGATGAACGAACAAATCTTCACTCCCGTCTTCGGGACTGATAAATCCGAAACCTTTTGTCCTGTTAAACCATTTTACTCTACCTTTACTCACTGAAATCTCCTTTTGGCCTTCAAAAAGGCCGTAAAATCTGCCTCTCGCATTTATTAAAGAGAATATTCCTGAGAGGCGTGAGAATATACCCGCTAATACTCATTGCATCATACCACCTGCACCTGGCAATACAATAAAAATATAAAATAATTATTTCCACTCTTTCGCCCGACCAAAGTCCGCCGTAGGCAAACGAAGCGCAGGTCCCTGGCTCGATTATGCTTGTGGCACGTTTTCGGTGGCAAGTGCGGCGGCCAACTCTTCTCTTAACTTTTCAACAAGTGTTTTTACAGATATAATTTCATCGCACCTGTAAGCATTTGAACCGGCAAATACAAAAGACTCATCAAGCTTCCCCTGCGCAGCGTTTGCAAGCACCTTGGCTATGCAGTATGGCGCCTTCTCGGGCTCACAGGTTCTCAGACATTGATAATTACACACAAAAGGCATGGTCTTGCCCTGTTTAATTTTTTCTACGAAACTGTTATTTATAACTCTCCCCGGCAGCCCGACAGGACTTTTTATAATTGTCATGTCTTCGGCCTTGGCATCCAAATAGGCCTGCTTGAAATTATTGTGGGCATCACACTCGTCTGTACAGACAAAACGAGTACCCATTTGAACTCCGGAAGCGCCCAGTTGAAGAAAATGTGCAATGTCATCGCCGTCGAAAATTCCCCCCGCAGCAATAACAGGTATACTGGGTACGAAACAATCAGCAACCTTAATTACTTCTTCAATTATCTGTTCGAGTATAGGGGCGGTATTATCTCTTATACTCTCATGGGAATAGCCCAAATGACCGCCCGCCCTGACGCCTTCCACAATCACGGCGTCCGGAAGTTTATTAAAATGGTTTTTCCATCTCTTACAGATGATTTGAAATGTTCTTGCGGACGAAACAACAGGTACTAACTTAATATCTTTGCCGTTAAGGTGTTTGGGTAAACTCAACGGCAAACCCGCTCCAGAGATTATTAAATCAACATCTTCCTCGACAGCGGCCTTTACAAGGTTGTCATACTCCGAAAGTGCAACCATTACGTTCACACCGATTATTCCGCTGCTCTGGCTCTTCGCCTTCCTAATCTCGTATCTTAATGCCTCTTCAGCAACTTTTACAGCTTCAGGGCCGGAGAAGTTTTCAAATTCTCCTAATCCGACACTGGCAATAGTACCCGCGCATCCCGTGTCGGCTACAGCAGATGCCAGATTCGCTCTTGATACTTTCACGCCCATTCCGCCTTGTATGATGGGCGGACATATTTCAAGGTTCCCTATTCTCAATGTCGGTATGTTGTCTGTGTGCATAATGTTCCTAACTCAGTAAAAAACCAGCAGAATAAGAGAAATGATGATTATGTTAGGATATCAAGAATGCTGTTTCGGGGCTTTGGCTCTGCTATGTCAACGCTCTATTAAGCAATCATTTCCATTCAACGACCATCTTATACTGTTAATATCGGCATAACACAATAAATATATTATTTTTTATGAAAACTGCTGTGCAATATCTATATCATTTGGGCACTACAAAATGATGATATGCAAGCTTATGCCTTTGCTTCTCAGCCATCAGGTCGCGATGCAAATGGCAATATATTTCACGGTTATAGATACTCAATATGCTCTTACAGCCCGGAAATTCGCATCTCCTGTCACCGGCCGAGGTTGTTAGTTTCTTTTTCATAGTTACTCCCCAAATAGCAGAACGCAAAAATAAAAAAGCTGCAAAGGTTAGTTATCTCCCTTTGCAGCTTAAAGAATCCCTAATCTTTGACGTTTACACCACTTTACCACATTACCGCCCCTTCGTCAAACAATCTTTCTTTTAATAATAAATCGTCCCATTTTAATTGCTTGTTTATTCCAGGCAAACCGGATAGTATCATGGTCCCAAGCAAATACGTAAATTAGAGTGATACTTGGAAAATATCCCCAATGTGACGGATATTGATTGAAAGCCGGCGGTTCCGGCATACTCTTCTCGAAAGAAAGGCAGTAACCTAATGAACCTTTATGTTGGAAATTTATTGTTTGATGTCACCGAAAATGAAATAAAAGAGCTTTTTGAACCGTTCGGCCAGGTTACTGAAATCCGCCTGATTATGGATAAGTTCACCGGCAAATCAAAGGGATTCGGTTTTGTTGAAATGCCCTCTAATAACGAAGCACAAGCAGCTATCTCTGCGCTGAATGGAAAAGAGATTAAAGGCCGCGCCATATCTGTAAATGTGGCTAAGCCGAAGACCAGCCGTGGCGGAAGAGGCGGCTTCGGCCGTGGCGGAGGCCGCGGAAGAGGCAGCTTCAGCAGCGGTAATCGCAGCGGAGGCGGACGCCCAAGAAGCGGCAATCGCAGCGGCGGCTCCGGCCGAAGAAGCCGATACTGAAAATCTGCCTTGCCGAAACTGTAAACCGAAATTTCCCAAGCGCGAGGATTGCTTTTTACTGTTTGCTTGTGCTGCCTTATGCTCGGATAAAATTGGGTTCGTTTGGGTTCGAATTGGGTTTGTTTTGGGTTCGATTGGGTGCGAAT
>CAZDQP010000106.1:0-9593 GCA_964507485.1 uncultured Pirellulales bacterium
GTCCCCGCACACGACGGTATAGAGGCCCTTGATATTATTTCCACAAATCCACCCTATTTGATTTTACTGGATGTATTGATGCCTAAAATGAGGGGCTTCGAAGTTTGCAAGAGAATAAAAAGCGACCCCCGAACCAGTGACATACCTGTAATAATGGTAACCGCCCTCAATGAATTCGGCGACATCGAACGCGGTATTGATTCCGGAACGGACGACTTCCTGAGCAAGCCAGTGAATAAACTGGAGCTTGTAACACGCGTCAAAACTATGTTGAAGCTCAAATACATAACAGATAAGCTTGAACGCACATTAGCATATCTAAGCGAGATAGAAAAACAGTCACAGGCGCTAAAAACAGATTAACTGTTAGAGTACAATTGATATTAGGACAGCTTGATTTTACGTACTCTAAAGATTCTCTGGACTGCTTCCAGCCGGAAGGGGGGGTAAAGTCCGTAAATCTGCCGTCTCACGAACCGTCCCTTCGGTCAGACAATTAAAACCGCAACAATCCATACATCACACACAATCGGCACTTAAACCGCCAAAAATAGGCATCCAGACAACTAATTAATCAGTTGAAAATTAACAATCGCCCTGCAACTGTCGATATTCGTTAGTGGAGCACAATGCAAAAGTGAATTGTGAGGGTGTATGAGTAGACTTCTGGAAATTATCGGCAGGGGGATAACAGTCGATACAGCCGAATTAATATGGCACTGGCTGAATATTACCAAACCTTCAAAAGATGATGGTCAATCCCTGCAGACGCAACAATTAAATAAAATCATCGCTCTGATGGGCAATAGAAAAACCGAAACTGCCCGGGAGCAGCTAAGATTATATCTTTTTGAAAATCCATCTTGTACACGCGGTCGTTTGGCCTCAGCTGCATTGTGCCTCAACGAAAACCAGCTTGACCTTGCCATAGAAGAGTTAAATTCGGTCTATCTGCGCCAGCCTAATAATACAATGGCTCTTTACGCACTGGGGCATTGTTACGAACGCCTCGGAAAAGAATCTGAAGCCGTGGAATTTTATCAGGACTGTCTAAAGTTTAAAAATTACTTACAGCTCCCCCGACAACGGCTAGCCGCCGTTTACTTTAAAAACGGCCAACTGGAAAAGACCATAACCGAATACGAACTGCTGAGAAACGAATACCCCGATGACCTATTGACATTGTTGCTGCTTGGCCATTTGTATATTGCAGACACAAAGTATATGAAGGCCATCGAAACATTTAATACTGCAATTCTAATACATCCGGACAACTTTAATGCTGAAGACGACTCCCTGGACCAACTCATCGCCGACGGCCAGCTTCATAAGGCGGCCGAGCAGCTTGAAGATTCGTTGGCGGCACAGCCTGATAGGGCGGACTTGCTCGTCAAATACGCTGACGTGCTTAGTATGTTAGGGGCTACCACAGAAGCGGTTTCACACTACGAAGATGCTTTACGTATCTTTCCGGGTTATCTTGATGCCACTATAAAACTTGGAACACACTACTTGCAAATGGGTGACGAGCGTCTTGCCGCCCAGCAATTTAATAGGGCGGTTGAGATAAATGACCAGATAGTTGATTCATATATCGGACTTTCTATTGCACAGAAATTCGCCGGTAATGTCTCCGCTGCTTTGGTGACTTTATCGCTGGCTTCTGCAATTAATGCAAACAGCTCATTACTTCTTGCCGAAACAGCTACCCTGCAGTTCAAAGCCAATTTCGCCGTAGACCCCGCTTCTCATATTGAAGAAGATTCAATCTGCCTGATTAAGAACGACTCAATTAACCTCATTAAAGACGTGATTAACATCCACCAGCAGCAAATTTCTCATTCACCCCAGAACCCGGATTTGCATTATAGACTCGGTGTTCTAATGATGAGCATTGGAAAGCTAAATGAGGCTGTTGAATTATTTGAAACCGCTTTAGAGCTTAACCCAACCTATGCCAGAGCAAAAAGCAAACTTGCGGTATGTCTGTTCGAAACAAACCAAAAGCAATCTGCACTTGACAATCTGGCTGGCCCTGATTGCCTTAATAAAGAAACACTTGATTTACATTACAAAGTGGCCTTGCTTTATTGTGATAGAATAAAATTTGCTTCGTCACTAATCAATCTCAACCATTTGTTGGAAAATAATTTTACCCGTGCCGACGCAACAATCAACATTTCAGTAGTTCTGCAAAATTTAGGGCTTTTAGACAGGTCGGCTGCTATGTGGGACAATCTCTCTGACACAGCCGCTCAGGCTCTCAATAATCAATTATAAACAGCGTAAAACACGAAAATCCGCTGTTTAGCCCAAAACCAAACCCAATGAAACATAACATATATTATAGGACTACGACAATAGGCTTATTAGCTTGCTTTAAGAATTTAACTATAATGCTGTCTTTGCTACGTCTTGCTTGCGGGGCATAGCAGTGGCTTCAATTTCAAACAGCAGGTCATCCCGACAAATGTCGCAAATCACCGTTACCCACGGCCACGATAGATTACATTTCATTTCGTTAAATGTCTCGGCAACCTCGGTCGTCTTACAGTAAGCTACAACCTGGACCACATCCTCATTGGCACAGTGCATATCTCTGAGAACAGCACAAACATTTTCTATGGTTGTATTTATCTGACCCGCTGCATCGCCGATATTCGTCGTGGCGCCGCTGGCATCGATGGAGGCCGTTCCGGAAACAAATACTGTTTCTGCTGCCGGCGTAATTGCTCTCGAAGCCCGTGAAAAGGCAGAGCCGTACTCAAATGCACACTGCTGTTTTCCAACAGCTTCGAGGAACTGGATTGAATCGGGTGGCTCAAGCACCGCTGTCAAGTCCATCGCACAACTTCCCCCGGAAGCTGGGCTAAGTCCAATCCCTGTGCTAGCGGGCATTGATTGTCGGTTTCCCTCGCTTACGAGCCCGCGCTCGGTGAAAAAATTGTTTCTGACATGATTGAATTCACTATACCATGAGAGAATATCAGCCAGCCACATCCATGTACGTGAAACCGAAAGGAAATCAACCCCTGATTGTCTCAGTGCTACTTCGGCCTTTTCTAACATAGCTTGTGCCTGTTTGCTGGCTTGTGCAGCCGGCTGGGCAGATATGTTTGAAAGTGTAAGATACGCCCGGCCTGGCACACGAAAAGTTCGTCCGCATGGAGTTTGTTCCAAAATAATTGCTTCCGGCCTGCTGGAGCTGCTCACTGCGTGAACTTGGACCCCGGCGATAGGCCCGTATATCCCTTCCTTGCCGACCAGAAGGCTCGGAGCAACTCCGTCATCGATATCGCCATACTCTTTCGAACGTACGTCCGAGATAATTTCCATCACGCTGCCGGTAGCGAAAATCCGCTCCTGGAGTATGTACGCTGCTTTTGAGCGCAATATCTCATGGATACCGGAAAAGATTTCCTGTGCCTGCCTCTGGAGTGGTGCATCGCCTTTAGGAGTGGCTGAAATATAGATTTCAGTTGCCTCAGAGGATTCAGCGCTGCGTGTATCAAAGTTTACGGTCATTTCGATTTTGTCCTCTTTTGTGAGTTGTCTGCCAGTTCGTCCAAAACTTACGCTGGTTTTTACACAAGCTGACTAAAGCATATATGCTAAGTATCGTTGATAGAAAAACAAGGCTTAACTTTAATTCAGTTTTCATCCTTTTTTCAGAAAGAAAGGAACCGTATTGCGTAATGTTATAGGACTGTGGTAATGGGCTTTTTAGGGTGCTATTCTCGCTCCGCCCATGATTCTCCGTAACTTGGGATTGCTCCGGCTTTGGGAGTGGCCATTGTTATAGGCATATCTACAAAGACCTCAGTAGAGTCATGGAAAATCCGAAATAACCTCTCCCCTGTAGTCATAATGGGCTCAATAATAAATTCGGGAGTATTAAAAGTCTCCAAACAATGGCAATAGAATGTAGGGTCTTTCTGGGGAAGTACCAATGGTTTGTACGCTTTGCCTGTTTCATCAATATAGCTAAGGTGGCACCTGGTAAATACCCCGTGCTCTCTCTTGCTGCTGAAAACTATCCACCGGCTATTACTGGACCAACTGTGCCATGCTTCACTTTGGTCGCTGTTTACATCCAGACGATGGTATTCATAATGGCCGGTTTCATGAGCCGTTTTCAGGTCCACTATGTACAAATCGCTGCTCTGCTGCCAGGGTGGAAAGTATCCATAATCACACATGCAAAACGACAGCCAGCGTCCATCGGGACTTAATCGGGGCATCGCAATGCTCAAATCCGTGTCCTGAGCCGAAAGCACCATCTCTAGCTCGCCCCACTTATCACGACCAATATCATAGCTTATTCGAACAAGGTCATACTTCACTTTGTCATACCCATCCGGAGGAAACTTACCTTTCACCGGCCATTTCATCGGTGTTCTGCAGAAGTACAGATATCGACCATCAGCAGACCACACTGGCCAGGTCTCCAGCTGATTCTCTTTCGAAATCTCCGGTGCCGTTTTTATCGTTTGTGAATCAACAACAAAATAAGCCAGTGCCGAATTCAGGTCAAATGTGTCACGAATCTCATTTCTCGCAGTATGAAAGAACATAGGCAGATTATTGATGGAATATACCGCCACTTTCCCGCTCGGGTGCCACGTAGTATAGCCGAGCTTAGTTCCGATCTTACTGACCACCTTGCGATTTATCAGTAGTGTCTTGGGGTCCCCTATATGGCTGCGAACACCCAATAGTACTTTGTCGGGTCGGTTTTGGCAAAATGTATGACAGTTCACACAGCTTGTCATATAATCCCTGTTATCAAACACAACTAACTCATCTAAGTTACTCAAGTCGCGTTGATAAATGCCTACTCGCCCCCTTGTCTGAGTATGAGTAGGATGCATCCTCCTGTATACAAGATAACCGTCAATGTCCTCATTGGCAATTCTGTTAGTAATCGTCTCAAATCGTACCCAATCCTGGCTGTCCATTCTCACAAAAATATCAAAGTGTAGTTCCTTTCCCTTATTTTTGTCAAGAAGCTCGTGCCAGGAATCTATTGGAATCAGAATTTTCGGTGACCGACTGAAAATTTCAATCGGCTCGCCTCTTTGCGAATAAATCCTGGCACAGTAATACGAGCCCTTCTCCTGCACCATAAAATTAAGAGGCGCGATGTTGGGCGGAATAACCGTCGAACTATAGTCGGGATAAATCTTTGCCGGACGGTCAATAGTTCTATAATCAGCTATCGTCGCAACACGTAGACACAGATTGCAGACCAGTGCAACGGCCAACAATACCGCAGGCAAAACAAATCCAAAAGCTGCTATGTGTTTTCTCATTTTTTCATTCCTGAACAACCATAGAGAGAATAGAAAAGAAAGCTGTCGCCGTAATCGCTCGCCAGCTTACTAAACGCTGCCTTCTTGTCTCCACCATACTGGCCAAGGTAGACAGTGCAAAAATTATTAAATCGCTCTTGTGATTCCCTGCTTATTACGCGACCGCCAAGTTCAACTTTCTTCCCAGAAAATCTGTAAAGCAGTATCGCTTCCTCATAAACTCGCGGAATCCTAATGTAATTAAAATCATTCAGTTGACCCATAATTCCAGTGAACTTGTCGAGCTGACCCGTCAACAAATAATGCGCCGCTAAATACTCAAAAGCCATTCGATTTCCTTTGTTTTTGTCGAGCAAATCCAGGAACACGCTATCACTTAAGGGTTTAAGGACCCTGTCTATCTCCGGCATTATACTGCGCAGGTGTTGAACCTGTTTGTCCGTTGACAGGTTCGGGTCAGTTTCGATTTTCTCCAGATAGCTTCCTACCCAGTCACTGTCGAATAGCGTTTTGCTCAGTGCTCCGAGATAAACTCGTGCCGTACCGGTATCCCCCTTGACCATGTTTACCAAAGCCAGCCGCTTCAGAAGTAGAGGCCGCTCTCCGTATGCGTCCATGGAATGAACAAGCATGGATTCCGCCAGGTTCATATGCCCAAGGTCGATAAAAGTGTCGAACAATCTCCACCTGTAGGTCAAAAGAGATTTCGTCTCACCGGACAGCATCAGCCCACCCGAAGGTTGCCCATATACAAACATATCCTGTGTCAGACGGCCTGTGTGATATAAGGCACGGTTAACTGCGTGGTTCATTAGTTTGTCATGTGGGTAACGGTCAGAGACCTCAAGTACCTCTCGCCACATCTTGTTACACGAATAATAGCTCACTGCTATCTGCGCTTTTGCCCCGGCGCTGTGGCAAAAGTACGCAACCACAACACCCGCAACGATACCGAGTAATGGTGACAGCCTCCCTCCGGCCTTGCCCTCACACGATAACAGGAATTGTCCGAGCCGTCCTGTTCCTTTGCCCTTCAGCAACGGTTCACCAATCCATAAGATGAACAGCGTTACCGGTAATAGCGAATAAAGTAAATAGAATACAATCAGCACATCTTTGTTGCCTTTATAAGAACGCAGCATAAAGTGGTCGAAAGCGTGGATAATCCCGAAGCCGAAAACAACAACTCCCTCAATATGTACAAATATCGGAGACACCAATAAAAGTACAAGGCCTAATAATGGTCGTCGCCTGAAAAGCATTTCGTAAATTCCACAGACTACCGCAAACAACAGGTATCCTTCGTCTCCAACTGCGTAGAGAATAATCAACAAACACAAAAACACCAGTATATCCGTCGGTCTTTTCTTTGATGTCAACATCATATACAAACGCACAAACGCCAACGCAACCAGAAATACCATTGCAACACCAAACGGATATGAATATCGTGTGTAGGAGCCAAGTAGAACAATAGGCGGCACAAAACAGACCCACTTTAGGCGTCTTTCGCTTGCTACCTTCAAAATTGAGTTGCAGAATAGCCAAATCAACCATGCTTGTACGGTTACAAATAGGGGGCCTACCCACCGAATACAGAAGAATTGCGCCAGAAAAGCACTCACATACCCAACCAGACCTCCAGGATAAAAAACAGTCTCCCTGAAAAAAGACCATCCTCGATAGAAGACGGGAAAATCCAGAGACATCCCGCCGCCGTGATAGATAAGATGCAAGTCAACAACAAACCAGAGGTACAAATAAAACAGTATAAAAAAACTGCATGTGTCAAGTCTTACAGCTAACATTCGCAGTTTTTGAAAAAGGTTGATTTTGGTAGTTTTAAGCCTATCAGCCATTTTGTGACAACATGATTATTTTTATAATATACGAAATGTTTATCGTACATGAATAAGATTTAAAATTTTGCATAAACCCTTATTTTGTAAAGATTTCTCCTAAAAAAGTGCGAAACCTAAATTTACGGTCATTTTGGTTTCATTCACCTTTGTGAATTGTCTGCCAGTTAGTATAGAACTTACGCCAGTTTACACTATCTGACTAAAGCACATATGCTAAGTATCGTTGATAGGAAAACAAGGCTTAACTTTATTCTGCTTTATCCCTTTTTCTTAGATAAAGGGACCTTATTATATAATTAATTTTATGAGACGTTGTTTGCTGTAAACGCTTTAATGTTTCAATATCCTGTCTAAAGCTTAAAACCCGATGGTATGTTCCGACGGCTCCCGCATTGATACCGGCTTGCCCAATATCTCGTAATGCAGAATTGCCCTTCTCAGCTTTTCAGGGTCTTCGTAATCGGACAAAATATCAGAGAGATATTTTGCCTGTGATACTTCTGCCGCCATAGTAGCCTCTGTGGTAAGCCCTGGAACTTCCTCCATTTCCGGTTGTGATTCAAAGGTGGGAAACTTAACCGCTTCTTTGGTTTCGGTAGGCATTTTCCGTTTAACAGCAGGTCGTGGACGAACAACTTTCCTACTCACCGGCCGCACCTGCGGCTTAACAGTTTGTGGTCGAGATTCACTGCCTGGTGCTGATTTTTCACCGCTCCAAAGCTGCTTAAGCTTTTGCAGGTCAATAGTAATCTCAGGTTTTTTACCTGCCGGCTTGCGGGGGTCTTTCCCCTTCTTCGGCACAGTCTTACCTGCTTTTGCTTTGACAACACTGCCGACCGCCCAGAAAATCGACACTATCACAAAAAAAAGTATTTGCATCCAGTTGCTATCTTCATCCCTGTTTCGGGCAGCCAAAATCAATTGTGCAAGCCAATAGTTCATACTTTACTCATGCTTCTTCGGCTTTGCGATAGAATCCCGCATCTCGGTATCTGCGCTTATGTTTTTCAATCTATAGTAGTCCATAATACCAAGATTGCCTTTCTGGAATGCCTCAGCGATTGCCAGCGGCACCTTCGCCTCGTTTTCTACCACAAGGGCTTTCATTTCCTGTTCGCGGGCAACTGCCATTGCCCGACGTTTTTCCGCTTCGGCCTTTGCCCTGCGCATATCGGCCTCGGCCTGTGCCGCCTGAAGCTGTGCACCGACATTATTGCCCACATCAACGTCTGCAATATCTATGGACAAAATCTCGAAAGCCGTCCCCGCGTCAAGGCCCTTGGCCAATACCGCTTTTGAAATTCGGTCCGGATTTTCCAGCACACCCTTATAAGTTATCGAACTGCCGATAGTAGTTACAATCCCCTCGCCAACGCGTGCAATCACGGTTTCTTCCGTAGCTCCTCCGACAAGTCGTTGAATATTAGCACGCACCGTAACACGTGCCTTGGCTTTCAACTGGATTCCGTCTTGAGCCACGGCATCGATGGTCTCTCTGCCCTTTTGGGGATCGGGGCAATCAATCACCCTCGGATTGACGCTCGTCTGCACGGCGTCAAGTATATCTCGACCAGCCAGGTCGATTGCTGTTGCCGTCCGCAAAGACAAATCGATGTTCGCCCTGTTAGCAGCAACTAATGCGCGTACGACATTCGGCACCCGTCCGCCGGCCAAATAATGGCTCTCCAAATCTCGTGTGGTTAGGCTCAGACCTGCCTGAACTGCGGTTATTTTGCTTAAAACTATGATTCTCGTGTCGACCCTTCGCAGCCACATCCCAATAAGCTCGGAAAATTTGACATCGGCTCGGGATAATTTGGCCTGTAGCCATAGTCTGAAAAACTTCAAGAACAGCAGAAAAAATACTAATACTACAAGTACAAGAATGACTAAGACTGCCACTCCGACAACTCTTGCAGGGTTTTCTGCCGCCAGGATTGTATTTGTGAAATTATACATCTTTTTCCCCTTTCATTAGCTCTCTTCTACAACACGAACAGTCAATTGTGTTCCTTCTATATGAATCACCTTAATTTTTTTACCCTTATCAACATAACCGCTCTCGGCTACACATTCAACTCTTTGTCCCGAAAAATCACACATCCCCACCGGACGCAGCGGCGTAATGACCGCACCGACAGCACCGAGTAATTCTTTTAACTCTGGTGTATCAGCTATGGCATCACCCTTCTGACGCTCCGGCGGCATAAGCGTAACACTCTTGCCGAATTTAGTATGCGGAAATACCTTGTAAGCGATAATCAAAACCGCAGGTATCATTATGACAGCAATAATTACACCCACCCATCCGGCTGTTGTGCTGTGACGGAAAAATATCACCAGCCCCCCAACTAAACAGCCCAGTGCGCAAATGCTTATCAGCCCCCCGCTCGGTACGAACACCTCGGCTATTATCAAT
>CAZDQP010000107.1:0-9515 GCA_964507485.1 uncultured Pirellulales bacterium
GTCTCGGTCTATCTTAACCTGGTTTAGTCCAATAAGGCTGCCGTTGAGAGTAAATCCTGAATCGGGTTCCGCCGTCTCGCTTGTTATAGGGTCGGTATTGAAAAGGAAATCGTTAGCCGCAAACATCATTGCTGAAAACATTCCCATATTCCCCCACACTGGGTCGCCGAAATAGACGTTGCCTCCGCTGATAAGATTACCATCCTCGTCGTATTTACCTAATGCCACCATACCCAGTATACTGTCGTCGTCTGCGTATTCCAAATTGTCGCAGATGTGGATGTCGCCTGTAGCAACGATTGTTACTCTTCCTTGCATATTAAAGCCGCGTGTCGGGTTACTGCTCACCCACACATCTCCATCGATATAATAGACTCTATCCCAACCGGCATTAAGTGGCGTTGCTCCTTCAAACGGACCTCCCAATACAAAGCCGCTGGTCGGCTCAAAAAAGAAGTCATCGCCGGTAGTAGTGCCACATTCCGAAGACCTGTCGGATGGGTTTTTCACGAATACATCTCTCAATTCATGGTCTTGAGGAAGGTAGCCGCTGCTGACGCCTTCATTTATAAAGATTTGGCTTACATTGTGTGTGTTGTTTGTGGAGTAGTTCATACCGATTAAATCGGGAAAGACATATGGATCAACACCCTCTGTTTCAGTTCCGGCAATTGAGGCGCTGTCATAGAGATCTATTGTTCCAGTGGCTTCAACGTCTCCACTAAGCCCGAAGGGATTGGGGGACGGTGCAGGATTAACAGAACTTTCTTCGGTCAAGTGGACATCACCGTTAACAAATAAATTTCCATTAACTATATCTTTTCCGCCGTAATTTCCGTTCCATGTGCTGGTAGGATTGCCCGTTCCTCCTAAGATAAAGTTCCATGCTATTCCGTCGGCGTTGCCGGCATATGCACCGCATTCATACGGAGGTGCGAGAAAAGCCACCGTCACCTTTATCCTCTTCTCCTGTATTCCCGCCGTCCCCGTCGCTATAGCAAAGGGAGGGTCTTCGTAAGGATAAAAATCAACGTGGTACCCTCCTTTTCCCAGCATTGTCTCCCCAATGCTTACAAAATTTCCTTTGCTCAAATTTGCGGTGAATTTTTCCAGCCCCGCTTCGGCTAAATAAAAAGCCTTGGTTTTGTCAACATCATTTCTGACCAGTATTATCTCGTTGTTCACCATATTCAGCAGTGAGAATCCCAAAAGTGTAAAGATAAGTGTAACTATCGCCACTGCGACAAGTGCCATACCCTTTTCGGTTTTTAACATTTCGATTATCTCCCCGTTTTTTATTTACTTCACGGCAGTTCTTCCCAATTTGTGAGCCCATCGAAAATCAATCCCACTCCTCTCGGCAGACCCGGCGGCTGCGTACTCCGATCCCGCACACGGTCGTCATAATTAACTATCATTTGATAATGCCTTAGAGTGTCAACCTGACCTGTGGTCAGTTCCACTCCTGTCCCGGAATCATACCATTTGTTTGTCTTAGAGTCGTATTGGGCAGGCCTGGGCTCATTAACATATCTCACCCCGTTAAAATAAGTCCTCGTGTACCAGTCACGCTCTATCGAAACCCTGTTCAGCGCAGAAATGTTGCCGTTAACCGTGAAACCGGACTGGGGTTCCGCCGAAAAAGTATCTATAGCTGTGGTATTGTAAAGAAAATTGTTTGCTGCAAACATCATCGCCGAACAGGTATACAGTGTCCCATAAACCGGGTCGCCGAAATAAACGTTGCCTCCGCTAATCAAATCGCCATCCTCGTCATACTTGCCAAGAGCTACAAGGCCAAGCATACTGCTCGCATCTGCGTATTCCGTATTGTCGCTGATGTGAATGTTGCCTGTTACAACAATGGTCGACTTTCCCTCCACCTTGAAGCCGAATGTGCTCTTGCTGTGTATCCACAGGTCCCCATCAATATAATAGACCCTGTCTTCACCTACATCAAGAGGTGTTGGCGCCGTTTTCCACGTACCTCCACTTCCTGAGAGGAAGGACGGCGTCAGGAAGTAATCGTCGCCGGGCGTAGAAGCACACTCACTCGTCATATTGCCTGGGTTTATTTGAAAAACATCCCGCAGCTCATTCTCAAACGGCAGTTTTCCTTTAGTAACTCCTGCATCTGCAAAGATTTGAGTTACATTATGTGTATTATTGACGGCATAGTTCATACCAACCAAATCAGGGTCTTCCTTCGGCTCAATATGGTCGTTGGCATCTCCGGAAATCGTGGCGCTGTCATTGACGTCAATATCACCCGTGGCGCTTACGTCTCCATTAAGGCCAAAGTCGTTGGGCCATGGTGCAGGATTAACACTACTCTCCTGGTACAAAGCGACATCCCCATCAGCATATACATTTCCATTGACTATATCTCTGCCGCCAACCTCCCCACTCATGCCTATAGGTTGAGGATTACCTTCGCCACGTAACATAAGCGTCCAACCGGTTCCACCCATACCACCTGCATATATCCCGCATTCATACGGAGGTGCAAGAAAGGAAACCGTTACCTTTATTCTTTTCTCCTGTATCCCAGCCGTTCCCGTTGCTACTGCATAAGGAGGGTCTTCATCAGGATAAAAATCAACGTGGTACCCTCCTTTCCCCAGCATTGTCTCCCCAATGCTTACAAACTTTCCTTTGTTCAAATTTGTGGTGAATTTTTCCACCCCGGCTTCAGCCAGATAAAATGCCCTGGTTTTGTCAACATCATTTCTGACCAATATTATCTCGTTGCTCACCATATTCAGCAGTGAGAATCCTAAAAGTGTAAAAATAAGGGTAACCACCGCCACTGCGACAAGAACTATGCCCTTCTCGGTCTTCGACACTCTAAATTCCATCAAAATATCACCCTCCGGAATTTCGCATCATTACGGTCGATACAAAACGCACCTCCACACTATCCTCTTTCAGATTAAGGTCTATTGTCACCGTACTGCCTGACACACCGAACACCAAATTATCCACCGTACCATCTAAAATCGTTTCGGTCACTCCTCCAACAGTGCTTTCAAGGTCTCCATCTACAGAATCATAGGTAAACTCTATATCGCCACCATCAATGCTCAGAACCGGGCCATTAACATCCGCTGTCGCTGCCGACTTAATAATCTTGTTCATTTTAAGCATAGCATACGAAGCGTCCCTTTGAAGATTTACCTTTCGCCACGCCGTGTTCCAGGATGTCTGACCAAGAGAAACAACTATGCCGGTTGCTAAAATCACAATAGCGCCCGCCGCAATTGCTATTATAAGCTCTATGAGTGTGAAACCTCTTTGGCTTCTTTTCTCTGTTTTCATCGAACACCCCTAAGGAGAAATTATTGTTACTAAACTTACATTATGTGTAGTGTCAGCCTGCTCCCAGCTAACAGTAACTGTACTCGTTTTATATGATGAGTTAACATCTACTACGGTTGTATCTATAGTATAGGATATACCTTCTAACGACGTGCTATTACTATCGCTTACTATGGAGGCATAAACAGTTGCTTTTAACTCTTCTAATTTCTGAGCCGCCAATTGGGTGGCCACGCGATAACGTTTCTGTTGAGCAATCTGCCCTCTGCCCATAACAAATAGAAAAGAGCCGCCTGCTACTACAATCGTTACAATTAAAATTGCTACCATCACTTCAATTAAGGTAAATGCCGCCATAGATTTGCGTTGATTAACGGTCATAACCATTCCCTTCCGCCCTCAAAAACACAAGGGCTTCACGCTCCCCGCATCGTTGAAGTTAAGAATGCGGTGATTGTTCCTTTCCGGTTGACAATAAGAGTGTGTAATGAAAGTTTTTCCTCTCTTTAGCTTCTCAATTAAAGTATACACCGAAAAACCACCTTATCAAAGTAAAACTATCGGTTTATTCAGAAGACCACGGCTTTAATCTCACAAGCATCGAGCATTGTTAATCCATCTCCGCTTTAGAATCAGAATCAAAGAGCCACTACTGTTATCGGACCCTCTGGGTTTGCGAGTTCGCTTCTCGCTACCACATAAACAGCTCACCCGATTAATAAAAAGGTGTAGCAAACACACACGCTTTTCATCCAGACAGCGTATTCTTTTAATTCAAGATGGCTATGGTCATCCCGACCATAGCCACCCATTTCCTCGATTAGCACCTGAGCCCATGCAACAACTTATTTGCTCAGCAAACATATCCCACTACGTCCTTGTTCGTGTGATTAACAAAGGGGGCTTTTTGCTCCCCTCCTGTATGCCTCGCATCCTTACGGATTCGCCCACTGACCAAGATGATCCAGTGTAGTTGTAGTTGGAATCAGCGTGGTTTTACTGCACGTACAGCTGATTGTAAACGACAGCGGCGGTGTAGAATTTGAGTCGTAAGTTGCATTTGTCCAGCTAAAATCGTTCTCAGTGAAGTAGGTACCTTCCAAATCGCCCGTTGCAAAACCCAAATCGCTTAATGCGGGCGGCCAAGTACCGTTATCACCCGTCTCGGCACCATAAGCTCGCAGTGCGGTTGCTATGGTACCCATCATCGACTTCCCTTCCGACCATTTTGCTGAATCGATACGACCTCGCATTAACGGAATCGCCACCGCAGCGAGGATGCCGACGATGAGAATAACCACCATCAGCTCGATCAGCGTAAAGCCTTTTCTACTTCTCATTTTACTTCTCCTTAAAAAAGTTTAAATACTATCTTACCTACGATTACTTCTGAAAGCCGTCGAATTTTCAAGTTAAACAGCCTCCAGCTCTTAGCTTCATTCATCGGCCAATTTCATCCGTGACTGAATTAGTTTCTTGCCTTTTTACTGTCCTTTCCCCCTGTGCAATAGGGCTAATGTGCCGCTGTATCCGACATCGTGAAAATCGGCAGATACAATGCAAGAACCACCACCAGCACAATCGCTCCAACAGTTACAATCATTATCGGCTCAAGCAAACTCGTCATCATCGTTATTGTCGTATCGACCTTTCGCTCGTAATGAATGCTGGTCCGCTCAAGCACTGTTGCAAGCGAACCGCTCTCTTCGCCGACTTGTATCATCTTGACGACCATATTGGGGAAAAATTCGGCTGACGCCATACTCAAAGAGATATTCAAACCCCCTACAATACGCTCTCTGGCCTGCAATATCGCCGCCTTTATAATATCGTTATTGGTCATTCCGGATAAAATGTCGAACACATCAAGCATTGAAACTCCAGCACCCACTAATGTCGCCATCGTTTTGCAGAACATTGCAACAAACGCTTGCCGGATCACCTTGCCGAATAATGGAAGCACCAGCGCTAGCTTGCTGAAAAAATAATGACCCTTTTTGGTTTTAGAGGTAGTAACTGCAGAAACTACCACCAAAAGTACAAATCCTATAATGTAGAAAAGATTTCCGCGTAGAATATCATAAAAACTCATAAAACCCTGAGTAAAAGCAGGCAGTTTGCTGCCGAGTTGGTCAAATATGATACGAAATCGCGGAATAATAAACGCCATTATGAAAATCACTATCAAGACTATAAAGACAAGCACAAATACAGGATAAGCCATCGCACCTCGAACTTTTTTTGCCAGCTTATCACGGTTGTCGAAATGCTCCGCCAGTTTACGCAGCACTTCTGAGAGAGTACCGCTGGTCTCACCAGCCAATATCATTGCACATGCCAGATTGTTAAATACGTTTGGAAATGCCGCGACGCTGCTCGAAAAAGTCTCGCCCTTACGTATCTTCTCCAATATCTGTTGCAATACTGACCGAAGCTGCAGATTCTCTACGTCTTCACTAATCGTCTCCAAGGCTGTGGTAATGGCAATGCCTCCCTCCACCATCGTAGTCAACTGCCAGCAAAACGCCGCCAGTTCCGAGGCTTTGATTCGTCCCCTATGAGACACACGACGGTTTTTCATATCAGCCCCAGAGACCATCTCATTAACTGAGACAGGGGTATAACCCTGCTCACGGAGCCAGGCAAGAATATCATGAGAGGATGCTGCATCTCTGCGGCCTTCTTTTCGCTGTCCTGATGAATCCCGAGCAATATATGTATAGCTTTTCATTTATCAGACCTTACAAATATTGTTGGCATCAAGCTTTTCTCCTTTTATTGCCCTCTGCTCGCTACCGCTAATTGACTCCCCCCGCACACCTACATATAATCGGTGTCAGTTAATACCGAGTTTAGTAAAAAATCCGCCATTATTCCGAACCAATATCCTCAGAAAACGTTGTTGCCAGTACTTCATCAGCAGTCGTTAATCCTTTCATCAAATTACTGATTCCGCTTTCAAGTAATCCTCCATAACCTTTTTTCCTTGACAATGCTCTAATTTGCCTTTCGTTCTTCCCGCTAATAACCATCTCCCTGATTTCTGCATCCATAACGAGGAACTCGAATATCGGCAACCGCCCCTTATATCCCAAATTATTACAGACATTACATCCTTTCCCATGATAAAACACCTTATCTTTGGCCTGCTCCGGGTCAATCTTCAGACGTTTGAGAACTTCTTCGCTGAGCTGAACCGGTTCTTTGCATTTCTCACAGATTCTTCGAACAAGTCTTTGAGCAACGATTAAGTTAAGTGTTGACGCGAGAAGATATGGTTCGATACCCATATACAAAAATCTGCTGATTGCGCTCGGCGCATCGTTGGTATGGAACGTGCTCAGAACAAGGTGGCCCGTCAATGATGCTTTTATTGCTATCTCAACAGTTTCTTTATCTCTGATTTCACCTATCAGAATTATGTCCGGGTCCTGTCTCAAAATCGCCCTCAGACATATTGCAAAATCAAGGTCGATTTCCGGCTTGATTTGAATCTGATTAATCCCCGCCAGACGATACTCAACAGGGTCTTCAACCGTTGTAATGTTTTCGGTCGGGTCTTTCAGGTAATTTAATGCCGCGTATAACGTGGTGCTTTTTCCGCTTCCGGTCGGACCGGTCACTACTATGATGCCGTGTGGCTGCGACAATGCGTTCTTTAATTCTTCGAGACGTTTTTCTTCGAAGCCCAGATCATCCAGACTGCGGTTTGCTGCTGCTGTATCCAGGATTCGCATCACTATCTTTTCACCGTATATTGTTGGAATTGAAGAAACTCTGACATCTATATCGCGACCGGATGCTTTTATTTTTAATCGGCCGTCCTGTGGCAGCCTCCGCTCGGCAATATTCATATTCGATAGAATCTTTATCCTCGTAACTACCGCCGCCTGCATCTTCTTCGCCGGAGGTACCATATTACAAAGTGCCCCGTCTATGCGCATCCGAATCATCATCGATTTCTCCTGCGGCTCGATGTGAATGTCGCTTGCCCTGCTTTTGACCGCCTGGCTTAAAAGAAGGTCAACAAAACGAATCACCGGCGCCTTACCCGCCGCCTCGCTGTCTGCACTTTCATCTGGAGTTTCTTTTGCAATATCTATCACTTCGTCTTCTTTATCAACCTCAAGTTCTACAAGGTCGCGGAGCTGTTGTTCTTCAACATCAGAGCCATGGTATATAAGGTCTATTGCATGGCGAATCTCGTGAGGAGAACTGATTACTACCTTAATTTGACGTTTTATCTTTAAAGTGATTGTATCTATTGCTATAACATTAAGCGGGTCCGCCATCGCCACAGTAACTCTGTCATCCATCTCCCCAATAACAACAAGACAAAAACGCTTCGCTATTGACTCGGGGAGCTTTCGTGCAAGACTCACATTTATCTTGCTGACGTCATCGAGCCGGACATATTCCAGCGAGAGATATTCAGCCAAAGCCAGCGTAACATCCTCCTCGCCTAACAGCTTCAGACGAAGCAATACCTCACCTAGCCGACCGCCACGCTCCTGCTGTTCGTTCAGCGCAGTGACTAACTCTTCACGGCTCAAAAGCTCTTTGGATACAAGCAATTCGCCGAATAAACGGTCAGGTTTTAGAAGGTCGGGTTGCTCGGTAGAGGTAGGGGCGCTCGAAGCACCACGTGCACTTTTCATTTGTTCTCCTCAATCTGCTTGCCATTTAATAAGTTTTTTTCCGGTTCCGAAAAATAAGTTTCGTTTCCGATAGATTGCAAATAAATAATAAGTGAAACTCTCTTTCACTCAATTGACCCCGCTGATAAAACCCCGAAAACAAGGGATGAACGCTTCTTCATTACCCTCGTATTTTAAAGTATAATATAAAAAACATCGGAAGCAAAAAACCATCGGTTAATCACAAAATAACTCCCCGCTCCCCCATCGGATGGTAGGCAAATGTTTTACCGCTTTTCTAAAAAAGGTGACACTTTTTATAAGACTATCGACAACTCATTCCTTCGACGCCGATATAATCGATACCATAGTCACTGCTGTTTTTAAAGGCACAAAAGTCACCCCCCAGGTGAATCTAAACAGGGCGACAGGTTAACTCACCTTCCTCGTATTCAGCTTGTCCCTGATTTCGCTGCGCATCTTCCTTATTCTATCCGCTTCGATTGGATATGTTCCATATTTATGGACCGTCTCGTACATCGTCACCGCATTCTCCACCGGAATTGAATCTCCGACCTCCCCGGACGACCCTATAAATATCCCCCCTTCCGGCCCGATTCTTTCTATTAGTTCCAGCGTCTCGTCTTCAACGTCGTAAATGTTCCCCTCCGGCAAAGTTACAGCACAGCATACATTCCCGAAAAGCAGCTTGTCGGGATACCGCCTCCTTATCTCAAAAATATCGTTGCGCCCCCTCCTCTCTATCGGCTCAATACCGTCCGCCCCGAACTCGTCGAATATTATCGGTAAAAGCTCACCGTACCTCCCGTCACTATGAAACAATAATTTAAAACCCTTCTCCCTGACCGGCTCACCAATTCGCTTCCACCTCGGCAGCACCTCTTCTGTTATAAATTTCGGACTGAACATCGGCCCCCTGTCGCCCGCAATGTCCTCGCCCATAAAAAGCAGCGGCGCCGAAGCATTCTCGGCATACACCTTCGCAATATAAGCGGACAACCTCCCCACGCAATCCATAATGTGCGACACAACCTCCGGAGCATCATAGATTGCACTTATAAAAAGCTCCATACCCGTATATATATAAGAATCATTCACCGGCCCTTCGACCGCCCCTACGAAAATAAGGTCGTAATAATCAAAAACCTCCTTGATATGTTTAATAAACGGCTCATACCATTTCTTAACCTCCTCATACTCCGGAAGATTGGGTAAATGTTTCTCAAGCTCCTTCAAATTTGAGAACGGCCGTTTCGCAATCCACTCCCCGCCCCCCTTTTGCGCCAGCTCCCATTCGTCCGCCCGTACCCCCAGAAACCGTGTCCAATTATCAATCTTCGAGCCAATCCACGATTTTGCAGGGTCGTAAATATGGTGTGCCGCATCAAGCCCGATTCCTTTGAAACATTTGGCGTTTATTTCAACCATCTGCTCGAACGAATATCTTTTCGACCCGTCATATCCCCCATATCTCGCCAGCAGATTCTTACTGCTTATAAAATCATACGTCAATATCCTGTCCGCCCCCTCTCGCCTGAT
>CAZDQP010000108.1:0-9486 GCA_964507485.1 uncultured Pirellulales bacterium
TTAGCAGCGAGTATATCCACCTTAAGTCCAAGTACTGACAGTGCAGCCGCCAACTCAAAGACGGAACGTTCAGCTCCACCGAGAGCGACATCTATCCGTTCCGTTATTATTGCAATCTTTTTCTTCATTACCAATAAGACTCTAATTATCTTCTGCGAAGGGGGCAACTCTGCCATGCTTTCTATCGTGTCGCACCATCCACTTTATTTTGTTCATTACTTTACGGATAAATAATTTATCTTTTGGAGTCAGCTTTTTGTGACCGGTATAGCCGAAGTAAAAACGCAACCGGTCTGTTCCTGAGAAATGCCTGCCCGGGGCAGAATAATAAAGCTGCGCAATATCTTTTATCTGGAATCGCTCGCTGAATATAGCCGGTTTGAAGACACGGGCCAGATCTATCAGATAAAATTGGCCATCATCGTTATAGAAAATATGAGAAAAATAAAGGTCGCGATGACGATATTTTGTATTATGGAATTTCTTTACAAAGGCAGCCAACTGAGCGATAAAGTTCCGTTGCAGCTTTAAGCTGTCAGGTGTAGGTGGAGAGTTGAAACAATCGGGCAATCTTCGCTCCAAAGATTCGGCATTGTGGATTTTTTCTGTGATTATGAAACTTCTTTGTTCAAAAATAATCCCTTTTTTCTCACCATAGGAAACAATCTTAGGTGTGTTTATACCTGCGGCTGAGAGTTTAATGGTCGGCTCAAGGTCGGAAAGACCACAGCTTATCTGCCTGTTTGCTGAGAACCAATTTTTAAGCTGAACTAAGACCGGTGGTGAGTCATAGCGTTTCATAAACAGTGTAGCAGGGGGTGAGTTTATCTCGAACCGTAAGCGGCTGCGGTATTTGGGCAGATTACCTTTGGTTAGTTTCTCCCCAGTATCGAAAGAAAAAACGGCATCAATGGAAGTTAGGCCCAGTTCATCAAGGCCGGTTTTGTATTCTTTGCGGCAAAAGAATGATTTTGAAACTTCTATAAATCCATCCTGATTTTTGAGAATGGGTTTTTTGTGATTGTTTTCAAGCAGTTTTTTCGCAGCGTCGCAAACCATTTCTACGGTTATTGCCTGCATACATAAATGTTCGCTCATTTTACAAACCGGCCTGGCACAAGGAGCACAAGGAGCATTGCCGATTATTTGAATTTCATTCTTGTAAGCGGTGTCAGTCCAGGCGGGGTCATTCGGGCCGAACAGACTGATAACTTTACGCCGAAGGGCTATGGCGATGTGCCGTGGTCCTGTATCATTACTAATTACCAAATCCGCGATGGAGAAAAGTGATTTCAATTCTCCAAGACTTATGGGGCTTACTGCCAGATTGACAAGCTCGTTTTTACTCGAATTGCAAATCTCTTTAGCAATTTGCTTTTCGGCAGGATTGGGTGATACAGAAACAACAACAGTTGAATTGTAATTAGAAATCAACCAGTCTGCTGTTTGTGCAAATCTTTCACTGGACCAGTATTTACTTTTACCGAATGCTCCGCCCGGAACAATAACAACGACCGGTCCTTTGGATTTGGTGATTTCCGGGTATTTCGTTCGCAGGGTTCTCTCATCTTGTTGGTTGGTAAGCAGTTCAAGACTTTTGTCAGTGATGTCAGCACCGAGTACCGAGGGGATAGAAAGATAATAGTCAACCATAGAAGAAGGTTTGAATCTGACGGCAGATAGTTTTGGCGGATGAAGTTTTTCGGTGAGCAAAAAATCCCGACATTCGCGTATATAACCAATACGTATAGGTATATTTGCCAGAAAAACCGCCAGGGCGGATGAGAAGGAATTCTTAAACAGGATTGCGTGGGTAAAATTGTGTTCCTTGAGCATTTTTATTGTCTTGAAGATATTTTTACTGTGCTGTTGAAGCCATATATCATTAAAACTGCTGGGTGACAAAATATTTCGGACAACCTCATTACCAAAGAAGGATATTTGTGAGGATTTGAAGCGGTTGCGAATGGCCCGCAAGGCTGGTGTACAAAGGATGGCATCACCCATGGGAGAGGGCAGCCAGACTAATATCTTGTATTTAGTATCGCGCATCCAGTACCTCGCTCCGGGGGATTTATTAAGCGCATTGCTATTTTCGTCCATGCATTATGTAGAAGGTCAGCGCCATCATCTGAAAAACCGCGGCGAACGCAAGCGCTATTAGTACTGAATTGTCCTTCTTGGTTGGGCTCATTAGAAACCATATACTTATCAGCAGACAAAACAGAACAGTGATTTGTACAATACCGGCTATTAGTCTCATTGTTGAAAATTCAGCAAACATATCGTTGCGGCGCATACTTTTAAGCTGCTCTAAAATACGGTCGAGTAACTGTTCGGTTCTGTTTCCTGTGGAGGAGCTGTCGCAGATATTTTGTTGGTCAGCAGGTGTTTGTGAAGATGCAGGGGGTGGCTGAGGCGGTTCTTCAGTGGTTTGTGATGATGGTTTGGTCAGGATCTGTGGGAACGGCTGGTTTTGAATGGGGCTTCCACCTGTGGAACGATGATGTTTTTTTATAATGTTTACCGCTTCCTTTATGTTTACGGCTTGGTAATCCGGCTTGGCGTCGTCAGGATTGTTCTGTTTATGATACGAGGGATGATTTATCAATACGGTTTTGCAGCCGGCCTGCAAACCTGCCTCAATGTCACGATTACTGTTGCCAATCATCCAGGATTGGCCAAGGTCAATATCCATTTCGTCAGCGGCGGCCAATAGCATTCCTGGTTTTGGTTTTCGATAGTTACTTTCTTTGCGGTACTTTTTAATGATGCCATCGGGGTGATAGGGACAATAGTAAATACCATCTAAAGATGCGCCTTTTTCGGCCAACAATTGTTTTAATCGGTTATGGATTTCAACGAGAGTTTTCTCAGAGACAATTCCGCGTGCAACCCCAGACTGGTTTGAGACTACAATCAGTTTATATCCCATGGCCTTGAGCTCAATAAGCGACTTATCGACGCCATCGAGCAGTTTTACCTGTTCGGGATGACTGATATAGCCGGGGTCTTCAATTAAAGTGTTGTCGCGGTCTAAGAATATCGCTTTATTAGACATATTAAGAAACACTAGTTATTTACAAAAACTGTCCTCTACAATTCCGCAGATTATATGGAAGGCAAGCTGGTGAATTTCCTGGCTTCGCGCTGTTGATTTGCTGTTAGCACAAAAGCATACGTTAGCCAGCCGCTCGAGTTTACTATCATTGCTGCCTGTGAAAGCAAGCACGGCAGCGCCTTTTTTCTTTGCTAATTTGGCAGCAGCAATGATATTTGCCGAAGAACCGCTTGTAGAAATAGCCCAGAGGACATCGCCTTTTTTAACGAACGCTTCGACCTGTTTGGCAAATGCGCTTTCGTAGCCATAATCATTGGAAATTGAAGTTAGTGTTGACGTATCAGTCGTAAGCGCAACCGCAGGCAGCGGTTTGCGTTCGTGTTCGAACCTGCCTACGAATTCGCTTGCTATATGTTGAGCATCTGCAGCCGAGCCGCCATTGCCACAGATATAAAGACGGCCGTTTCGCTTTAATGCTCTTGTTATTATATTTGCGGCGGCTGCAATTGATTTAATACCATCGGCTTGAAGCTTGGTAATCGTTTTGTTGTGTGCTTCTATCGTCTCTAAAATCTTATTTTTTACAGCTTTATTCATTATCACTAACTTTCCAGTGACTTGATTTTTTTTATTGTTGCGGAAGAGCTTTTGCCTTCGACCAGCGGGGCGAGAACAGTCCTGCCGCCATAAGATTCAACAAATTCAGAGCCGACTACGCCTTTCTGTGCCCAGTCCTGTCCTTTTACTAAAACATCAGGTTTTATTTCTTTTATCAGGTCAAGTGGGTCCGGCTCATCGAAAACAGTAATATAATCAACCGTTTCCAATGCTGCTAAAACAGCAGTTCTGTCGTGCTGGTTATTAATCGGTCGGTCAGGTCCTTTGATTTTTTTAACCGAACTGTCGCTATTCAACCCCACCACGACTATGTCACCTTGCAGCTTGCAGAACCTGAGGAACTCGATATGCCCTCTATGCACCACATCAAAACAGCCATTAGTGAAGACTATAATAGCATTTTGCCTTCGATGTTCGGCCAGTTTCTCAACCAAAGAGCCAAGCAGGCAAACCTTGTCGTTTTTACCGGTTATTTCGTTGATAATATCTTCAATGGTTACAGTTGCAGAGCCGAAATGCTCTACTTCAATACCTCCTGTTATATTCGAGAGTTGCACAGCTGTTTTATAATCACAACCGGCCGCTAAACTTATCGCGAGTGTTGCCAGGACCATATCTCCGGCGCCGGTAACATCATAAACGCTTCGAGGCCTGGTGGGTATAAGCTCATCTATTTCCTGTGTTCTGAGGTATGCTCCTTCCTTGTCGAGTGTAATCACAACGGCGTCGACTTTAAATTTATCGGTAAGTATCCGAGCTGCTCTGGCTGTGTCATCTGCGGTTTTTATCTCAAATCCGACTGCGATTGAGGTCTCATATCTGTTTGGTGTAATAATTGTGGCGCCTGTGTACTTTGAGTAATCGGCGGCAAGCGAAGGGTCAACAATGACCTTTTTATTTGCCTCATTTGCCATCTGTATCATTTTTTTGCAAATCGACGAGTTCAGCAGTCCCTTATTGTAATCCTGAAGGCAAACAATATCGACGTGCTGTAGTTTGTCTTTATAGACCTGTAAAATCTTTTCGTATTGTTCATCTGGTAATATTTCAGTGACTTCTTCGTCCATTCTGAATAACTGCTGTTGGTGACGATGCTGTGCCAGACCTATCAGTCTTTGTTTACTGGTGGTAGGGCGGTCGGTTAACGTGAGGAGATTTGTGATATCGGCGCCGACTTCTGTCAGTTTTTTTCTGAGAGTTTCACCGTTGAGATCTTTTCCGGTAACTCCTATACAAACCGGTATAGCGCCCAATGCAGCAAGGTCTGCGGCGACAGAACCCGCTCCGCCGCAGCTATACTCTGTCTTAGTAACCTTCAGTACAGGCACCGGAGCTTCAGGACTTATCCGTAAGGCGTCGCCATAGATGTAAACATCAAGCATAAAGTCGCCTACGACCAAAACTTCCGGCGAGCCAAGATTCGTTACTGTTTTTAGCAGTTTTTCGTACATAACAGCATAAATTATCAATATTTTTCGTGAATTTTACCCGCTAATTTGTCTTCAATCAACAGTTTTAATTTATCCTCTCCTGATATGAATTTTATTTTAACAACCAAATACGCGAAAGGCATCTCGTGTTTTATATCGTGTATTGCATATCGCATGTAGTCTTTCTGGGTTGACAGTATCAAATCTGCCCCTAAGCGGTTGGCCTGGTCGTAGATACCATTGATATCGCTGCTGGTGTAGTGATAATGGTCGTTGTAAATTCTTGAGCCGATGAGATTGGCTCCAATATTTTTGATTGTGTTTAAAAATGCATCCGGATTGCCTATGCCGCAGAAGGCAAACATTTTCCTGCTCTTTAGCTGTTCAATGGTAATTTCCTTGCCGGTCATGGCTTTTGCGCCGATTGGGTTATGTATCGACTTTGCGATTATCATATCTGGATTTATTAACCGCAGCTCTTGTTCGATACGGCTTAATTCGGCTTCAGAAATCTGGTCACACCTTGTTAAAACAGCTGCGTTAGCTCGCTTGATAGAAGCAACCGGCTCTCTCAGCAATCCTGCAGGCAGTAATTTCCCATAACCGAAGGGACAGGTTGCGTCAATTGTTACGATGTCAATGTCTCTCGCCAGTCTGCGGTGCTGAAAGCCGTCGTCCATAATCAGCACCTTTGCACCGAATTTACTTACAGCCTCGTTTGCGGATTCAACACGATTAGGATTTACAATCACCTTGGCCTGCGGACAGCTCTCAGCGAGAATTGCCGGCTCATCTTTCGCCGCTTCCGCTTTATACCCCCTCGTCAAAATGGCACAGTTGATATTTTTGTCCTGCAGGAATCTGCACACCCAGATTACCAGCGGCGTTTTGCCGGTTCCGCCGACCGTTATATTGCCGACGCTTATGACAACTGAATTGGCGCGATGTGCCTTTAACCAGTTTTTCGAATAAAGAAAATTGCGCAGCCGAATAATAGCGGAATATGCGCAGGCAGCTGCTCCCAGCGGCAAATTCAGGATGCTGGTACTCTGTCCAGAAACCAATTTGTGCCAATTCCCCTGATTCAATAGCAAAACCCTTTAGAAAGCCTGTTTATACCAGTTTTTTCGTTATTTGTCACCGATTATTTATCAGCGGCTACTGCGTGGAAATGTATGCGGTATGCGATAATGGATAATGGTATTAAGGTCAACTAATCTAAGGAAGTGAAGAACCTTTTCAGTCGAGGCTGATACTTGTCCGTTATATCAAACGAGATGATTACCGCTTTTGCTTTTCCGACTATCGCTTTTCTTTCCACGAAACCGAAGTGTCGTGAATCTTTACTGTTGTCCCGATTGTCACCCATTACAAAGTAGCTGTCTTGAGGCACTGTAACAGGCCCGAAATCCCGCATCGCAGGAACCGAAGGGATACTAATTACCTTATGCTTATGTCCGTCTAAATTCTCTGTTGCCAGGATGGAACGTTTTGGATAAAGTTGTTCCAAGTACACATCATCAACTTCTGTATAAGTTACAGGTTGGTCGTTTATGCGAAGCATATTTTTCCGCATTTCAACTGTATCCCCTGGTAGTGCAATTATCCGCTTGACCAGCCGCATTTGGTCTTCAGGCGAAAAACAAATGACAATGTCCCCTCTTTCCGGGTCCGACCACTTTGCTAGCCTGTAAGAAGTAAGGGGAACCCTCAGGTCATAGGCAGCTTTGTCAACATACACCATATCGCCTTCTACAATAGTAGGAAGCATTGAGCCGGTCGGGACCCAGTTCCAATCCGCCAGAGACGATTTTACAGGTATTACTACGAAGACTATGAGAAAAATAGTCAGCCGCCATTCTTTCCACTGCTTAGAAATGAATTTTGCCGCCTTCCGTTTCCTCATTTTATTTCCAATCAGCTAATATCAACTTCCGGATTATGTTTCTATACGCATAATAATCCGCCGATGTTCATTTGGCCGCGAATTAACCTTTGATTTTCTTGATAATGGCGTCGGCCATTTGGCTTGTGCCGACGGCCGTCGGGTCGTCGCGGTCCGCCTTCATATCGTAAGTTACGTCTTTTCCTTCAGCAATTACCGCGGCTACCGCGTTTTCAAGCTTGTCTGCCTCATCCTGTTTATCTATATGTCTCAGCATCATAACTCCGCTGAGTATAAGCGCGGTGGGATTGACCTTGTTTTGCCCTTTGTATTTCGGTGCGCTGCCGTGTGTAGCTTCGAAAATAGCGCCTTTTTCGCCGATATTCGCCCCGGGCGCGACGCCCAGCCCGCCGACCAGGCCGGCGCACAAATCACTTAGTATGTCGCCGTAGAGGTTCGGCAGCACGATAACGTCGTAAAGCTCCGGCTTTTGAATCAGTTGCATGCACATATTATCGACAATGCGGTCTTCGAATTCGATGTCCGCGTATTGCTTCGCGACCTCCCTGCTCACATCGAGCCACAACCCGTCCGAGAATTTCATAATATTGGCCTTGTGCACCGACGTCACCTTTTTCCGCCCCATCTTGCGGGCGTAATCGAACGCGAAACGCACTATTCGTTCCGTCGCCCTTACCGAAATCGGCTTTATGCTCACCCCGGAATCTTCCGTGATTTTTCGGGCGCTGTGTTTATTGAGCCAGTTTATAAGCTCAATAGTTTCGTCTTTTCCTTTTTGAAATTCTATCCCCGCGTAGAGGTCTTCGGTGTTTTCCCGCACTACAACGAGGTCGATATCGCTGTATCTGCTCCGCACGCCCTTATAGCTTTTGCAAGGCCGAAGGCACGCATATAAATCCAGCGTCTGCCGAAGATGCACGTTTATACTTCTAAAGCCCTTCCCGACCGGCGTAGTAATAGGCGCCTTTAACGCGACGCCGTTTTTCTTTATCGATTCGACGGTGGCCTCCGGCAAGGGGCTCCCCTCCCGTTCCATTACATCCGAGCCGGCTTCGGCTATGTCCCAGTTTATCCCCGCCCCTGTCGCGTCTACGCACCGCCGCGTCGCTTCTGCAATCTCCGGCCCGACACCGTCGCCCGTTATCAATGTTACATTTGCCATCCTGATACTCCAGCAATTTCAAATCCGTTATGCTACATTCAAAAGATAAAATTGTCAACGGTTAGCCCCTCGGCCCGCCGAGGGGTTCTTCTCTTTGGATTTTAGGCGTTAGGTATGCTTCTTTTTTCTTAATGCGAGATATGTGCCGTTTTGGTCGCTCATATGAGGGTTGACAATAAGAGTTGAAGTTGCTCAAATTGATTAAGACCAAAGCAAGATTGCTTTGAGGGGATTGTATGCAGGAAAAGGATTATAATTGGAAGCGGTTTTGGTGCCCCCGAGAGACTGAATATTATTTGGGTGATAATGGATTTCTTACTGACCCTGATGGGGAGTATAGCAAATATTTAAATCCAACCCTTATATCCACAGAAAATCTTCATAAACAACAATATTTAATTCTTCTTGGCGAACCTGGGATCGGTAAATCATTTGAAATCAATTATTTCTACAATCAATGTGTTACTCAAACTAAAAGTGAAAGTCTTTTTATTGACTTAAAGTCGATTAGTGATGAGAACCGCCTTTATTCTAAAATATTTGAAGATAAAAAGTTTACGAAATGGATCACAGGCACACATTGCCTTCACTTATTTTTAGATAGTCTTGATGAATGTCTACTCCGGCTAGATACTGTGACTTCGCTGTTGGAAGAAGAATTTTCAAAGTATAAGAAAGAGAAAGACAGGTTGTTTCTTAGGATTGTATGCAGAACCGCAGAATGGCCTAATTCGTTCGAGCGAGGTTTGCAACAACTTTATGGTAAAGAAAAAGTCAAAGCTTACAAGTTATCGCCGCTTAGAAAAAAAGATGTTCATAATGCAGCCCTATCCGAAGAAATTGATAAACCTGATAAATTCATAGATCTTATTATATCGAATCATGCCGATCCCTTCGCCATCAAACCAGTAACACTAAATATGCTAATTAAAATTTATAAGGTAGAAGGTGCCTTCCCGGCCAAACAATCTGAATTGTACGAGAGAGGATGCAAGATACTGTGTGAAGAACCAAGCGAGAGACGTCGAGAAACTGGAATCGCATTTCACTACCAACCTAACATACTTCTGAGTACTGCTAGTCGAATAGCAGCTGCTATAATATTTGGTAAAAAATGCGCTGTTTGGACCGACACCGATAATGGTAATGTTCCAGAAGAGGATGTTAGTATTAGTGAACTATTGGGGGGCAGCGAAAAAGTAAATGGTGAGAATATAACGATAACAGATGATTTGATCAAAGCTACACTTCGGACTGGACTTTTCACGTCACGAGGGCCTCATTGGATAGGCTGGGCACATCAAACGTA
>CAZDQP010000109.1:0-5219 GCA_964507485.1 uncultured Pirellulales bacterium
TGCAGCAATGGCAACCTTGAGGCGAATTCACTTAGTGGCTAAAGAGGTGGCTGACGCACTTGCAGGCAAGGACATAGCAAAGTTCGGGCGTTTGCTCAACGTTGCCTGGCAGCTTAACAAGCAGCTTGACCCGGCCAGCAGCAACGAGGAAATCGAATCATTGTTAGAACGTGTAGGGCCTTTTATATACGGAGGAAAACTTCTCGGTGCCGGCGGCGGTGGTTTTATGTTGATGATTTGTAAATCGCCGGAGGATGCTTTGTCGGTGCGGCGAATGCTCGAAGCCGAGCCGCCTAACGAACGAGCGAGATTTTTCGATTTCGATATCAGTAATGTTGGATTGGCAGTAACTGTTTGTTGAAAGAGCGGAAGATTATGAAAAAGGCATTGATTACCGGCATTACAGGACAGGACGGTTCATACCTTACAGAACTCTTATTAAAAAAAGGTTATGAGGTATGGGGTATCATTCGGCGCAGCTCTTCGTTCCATACCGGCAGGATCGACCATTTGTATAAAGACCCACATGAACAACCGAAGCTTAAATTAGTCTATGGTGACTTGACCGATGGTGCTAACCTGTCAACGATAATCAACGATATTAAACCCGATGAGGTTTATAACTTGGGTGCCCAGAGTCACGTTCGCGTCAGTTTTGATATGCCCATCTATACAGTTAATGCCGATGCGCTGGGAACACTCCGTTTGCTGGAAGCGATTCGTTCCAGTAATAGACCGGTGAAGTTTTACCAAGCTTCCAGCAGTGAGATGTACGGTAAGGTCACCGAAATCCCGCAGACAGAGAAGACGCCGTTTTATCCTCGCAGTCCGTATGCTTGCGCCAAGGCGTATAGTTTCTGGCAAACGTTGAATTATCGGGAAGCATACAGCTTATTTGCGTGTAATGGTATTTTATTTAATCACGAATCGCCCAGGCGCGGCGAGACGTTCGTCACCAGAAAAATCACGCGGGCGGTAACGCGAATTAAATGCGGCCTGCAGGATAGGCTGTACTTAGGTAATCTGGATGCCAAACGTGATTGGGGCTTTGCAGGCGACTACGTCGAGGCGATGTGGATGATGCTTCAGCAAGATAAGCCCGATGACTATGTCATAGCTACAGGCGAAAGCCACTCAGTTAAAGAATTTGTGGAGGAGGTTTTCAGCCATCTCGACCTTGACTGGCAGAAGTACGTTGAAATCGACCCACGATATTTTCGGCCTTCCGAAGTTGACTTCCTGCAGGGTGATGCGAGCAAAGCGAAAAAGACTCTCGGGTGGGAGCCGAAGATAACCTTCAAAGAGCTTGCTAAGTTGATGACAGACGCTGATATGAAAATCGCCATGGAAGAAAAGATTATTAAAGATCATACAGGATAAGATTGAAAAACAATGAGTGATTTTTTTGCCAATAGAAGAATCGTCGTTACAGGTGGAGCTGGTTTTCTCGGCGGATATGTCACCGAAGGACTAAAAAAACAAAAATGTAAATATATATGTGTTCCAAAGATTGAAAATTACGACCTGGTTAATATGAGTGACATTATCCGGATGTATGAGGATATGAAGCCTGACGTTGTAATTCACCTGGCTGCTGTGGTAGGAGGAATCGGTGCCAATCGCGAGCACCCGGGTGAATTTTTCTATAAGAATCTGATGATGGGAGTCCAGCTCATAGAGCAGGCCAGAATTCGTAATATTGAAAAATTCGTGGCTATCGGCACGATTTGTGCATATCCGAAATTTACGCCGGTGCCATTCAAGGAAGAAGACCTCTGGAACGGCTACCCGGAGGAAACCAATGCACCATACGGGCTGGCTAAGAAAATGCTTTTAGTTCAGTCGCAAGCCTATCGGCAGCAGTACGGTTTTAACTCGATATTTTTGCTACCCGTAAATCTCTACGGTCCGGGCGATAATTTTGACCCCGCATCCAGCCACGTAATACCAGCGCTGATAAAGAAATGCTTTGATGCAATTGACAGCGGTGCGAACCATATAGACTGCTGGGGGACAGGCAGTGCTTCGCGCGAGTTCCTTTATGCCGCCGATGCGGCAGAAGGTATATTATTGGCTACGGAACATTACAACAGCTCTGAGCCTGTAAATATTGGAGCCGGTTTTGAGATAACGATAAAAGAGCTTGCTGAAAAAATTGTTAAACTCACAGGTTTTACCGGCGAAATTCGCTGGGACAGCTCCAAGCCGGACGGCCAGCCCAGACGCAGGCTGGACGTCTCAAGGGCCAAGAAATACTTCGGCTTTGAGGCTAAAACCTCGTTTGATGAAGGTCTAAAAGCTACCATAGAATGGTATAAGGCAAACCGTCATAAATTGTGAACCTTCGCGATAAATCGCGGGGCTAAATATTTAGCCCCCCAATTTATTGGGGGGGTCATGACAGCATACCCATGACAAAGACAAACCAAAAATTGAGTTGGTGGTACGCTGGGATATTCCTTAGTACAGCATTAGTTTATATCCTGAGTTGTGCACCGGCGGCTTTATGGCAGGATAGTGGTCTTATCCAATACCGTATCTGGCATAATGATATTGAAGGATTTTTGGGGCTGGCCCTTTCTCATCCGCTATTTTACATAATTGCCATCGTTGCAAAATATGTTCCGCTGGGTGAGTTCTTTTACAGAGTTAATTTGGTCTCAGCAATTGCCGGCGCAGTGACAGTTGCAAATATATTTTTGCTCGTGCGTCTCTGGCTGGACAGAAATTTACCCGCAGTGGTGGCTGCCGTAACTTTGGCTGTCTCTCATACGTTTTGGAGCCATGCCAGCATTATCGAAACTTATACCTTATGGACAGCGATATTTACGGCCGAATTGATAATGCTGCTGCAATATGTAAAGACGGAGCGCGTGGCCTATTTGTATTGGCTGGGCTTACTTAACGGCCTCGCGATTGCTGTTCATAATCTCGCTTTGATACCGTTTCTATGTTACGCAGTGTTTGTTATCTTTCTTTTGGCCAAAAAGAATATTCATCTTAGAGATTTAGTGATTATCGTCCTTCTCTGGATTGTTGGAGCGCTGCCCTATGAGTATTTGATCATCAGGAATATAATTCAAAGCGGCGATGTCACCGGTAGTTTGGCTTCTGCTGCTTTTGGAGCCCGCTGGCAGGGCGCAGTTCTTAACACTTCCTTGTCAACGAAAATCATAAAAGAGAACTTTTTGTTTATTTTATTGAATTTTCCTACGCCTAATTTTCTGCTGTTTTTTGCAGGTCTCTTCGGGCTGTTTAAAGTTTCGAAGAATCGAGGCTTCAGAAATGTCCTGCTGGGCCTGATAGTGCTATTTTTTATCTTTGCTTTTCGATATAACGTACCTGACAGGTTCGCTTTCTTCCTGCCGTTTTACTGCATGGTTTCGGTCTTTATAGGTTTAGGAGCCTATCTCTTTCTGGAGCGGGTAAATTGTAAGGTTTTTGCTGTTCTTGTTTTACTTTTCGGTTTTTTGCCGGTTGTTGTATATACAATCGCGCCGGCCTGGGCGGAGAAGATGCAGTTTAATCTTGGGACAAGGAATAATGTTCCCTATCGTAATGATTTTAAGTATTTTTTACAGCCGTGGAAGACCGGCTACAGAGGAGCCGAACGCTTTGCCGATGAAGCATTGGACGTGGTAGAAAATAACGCGATTATTTTCGCCGACAGCACTACCGTTGCTCCACTTTTACTGATGCAGGAGATCAAGGGAAAGCGTCCGGATGTGAAGGTTGTTTCAGGTGCTATAAGCAGCAAAAATGCACCGAGTTTTAATGAGCATACAATTGAGCAATTGCTAAAGGATAGAGCCGTGTATGTAGTTTCTCGACAGGCGGGGTACTGTCCATCGTTTGCACTTGATAATTATAATTTAGTAAAGGTCGGACATCTATGGCGGGTTGTTAAAAAGCATGAATGAACAATACGCTACAACATCCAAGAAACTGATTCACAACACCGTTTTTAACGTGGTGGCGTTGGTAAGCAACGCGCTAATCGGATTTTTCCTAATCCGGTTCTTTCTCGGCCAACTCGGTGAAATCAGGTGTGGCGTATGGTTCTTGATTGCAGGTTCGGTCTTTCGCTATGCAGCGATATTGAGTCTGGGACTTAATAGCTCTATAAACAGATACATTCCGGTTTTCTTGGCACAAAACGATGAGGATGGAGTTCGGCGAGTAATCAGCACTTCTTTTTTCTTCTTCTCGATTGTCGGCGTTGTCCTTGCCATATCCAGCGTAGTGATATACTACAATGTCGGCTCGTGGTTTGCTATTGAGCCGGAGTTGGTAAGCAAAGCTGCGTTATTGGTATTGGTGGTGGGATTTTCTTTTGCCGTTGCTATGCCTTTGCAGCCGGCTACCGCGATATTGAGTGGCCTGCAACGGTTCGATGTTATCAACCTCGCGATGCTGGCTACATTGTTAGTGCGAACGGTTCTGTTGATTGTATTATTGCTGCGAGGTCACGGCCTTATTACAATGGGCCTTGTATTTGGCACAAGTGAAGTTCTGCTGCGAGGGTTACATGCTATCTTCGTCAAGAAGTTCCTGACGGCAGCATCTTTATCTTTTACAAACGTGGATTTCAAGCTATTACGGGAGATGCTTGGGTATGGGATAAACACCTTTATGTATGCAGCGGGTGCGATTGTAATCTATAAGGCAAGCAGCATAATAATTGGCATCTTCCTTGGCACCGAGCAGGTTTGCCAATTTGAATTTGCAGCGTTAGGATTTTTGTTGTTAACACAATTTCTACAGGCTTTCACGGCGGCGATAAAACCTGCTGTCAGCGACCTTGATGCCAGAGACGACCAGTTGCGGGTCAAAGAAATATCTTTTCTTACTCAAAAATATAGCCTTCTTATGATAATCCCAAGCGGTTATTTTTTAGTGGCGATGGGCAGGGAGTTTCTATGGGTTTGGGTCGGGGAGAAATTCGCAGCACCCGGCGTAATCGATACTATGGGTACTGTAATGGCCCTTCTAACCTTGGGTTATTGCTTACTATTAGCACAGCACAGCAACTTTCTCGTTTTGGTTGGCAGGGGACAACATAGAATCTTTGGTATTCTTACTGCTTTGACCGCTCTGGTTTGCGTGACGGCTGCTATTATTTCGGTGAAGGTGCTGAACTGGGGGTTAGTGGGCATCGCCTGGTCTAATTTGCTGCCGATGGCGTTTGTATTCGGAGTAATCATGCCAATATATTTCAA
>CAZDQP010000109.1:5319-9479 GCA_964507485.1 uncultured Pirellulales bacterium
ACTTTGCTGGAAGGGACATTCATCTGCTCGATTTTGCCTGCGGGACGGGACGCATAACAAGTTTTCTTGAAGACCATGTAAAAACTTCAACGGGTGTCGATGTGTCCGCCTCTATGCTGGCAATTGCCAGAGGGAAGCTCAAGCGAACGGAAATTATCGAAGCCGACATAACCGTTGACAAAGTGTTTGAAGGAAGAAAATTTAATTTAATTACCGCCTTTAGGTTTTTTGTCAATGCGGAACCAACGCTGCGGTCAGCAGCGATGCAGGCTCTTTCAAAACTGCTCTCCGAGGACGGCTATCTTGTATTTAACAATCACCAAAGTTACGGCTCACCCTGGATTAAACTGCTGTATATGCGCCATCAACAAAAAAATTCTCAAAGTATTTTTAATGTTATGACTATAGATGAAATGAACAGGCTCGTTGAAGATGTCGGAATGGAGATATTGGAGCTTTATCCTGCCGGTTTTTTCCATCCGCCCAAGATTGCGGTTCCACAATTAGTTACCGGTGCGGTCGAGAAGATATGCTGCAAGTTCGAGTCTCTGACTCAATTTTCGGAAAGTCCCATCGCCGTGTGCAGCTGGCGTAATAGACTGAGAATATGACGGTTGACATTAAGAGAAGACCGTTGATAGAGTTTTCCGCCGATTTCGTACGCAAGGTCGGTGATGCTTCCCTTTTGGCGGTCGAAGCAACCAAGACGGTGCGGGCGGGTGAAATCGGCAGAGAAAGCGGCTTATTCTATGTACCGCGAGTTTTGGACTTCGACAGGGACAAAGGCGTGCTTGAATTAGAACGACTGAAAGGCCTGGTGACACTGCTGCAATTAGCGATTGATAAGGATGCCCGTGTACTTGAATTGATGAATAGGGCCGGTCGAGCATTGGCGGTTATTCATGAGCAACTGATCCTGCCTGACAAGATAAAGTACCCGCTTCCACCTGAATGGACGGCCTCTGATTCGACCCCAGAGCCGATCGGGGGCGGTACAAATCAGCCTGTCCTCGAGCGAAGCGAAAGAAATGTTTTTATTCATGGTGATTTTGCAAGTATTAATGTGTGTCTTCACGAAGCATCAGGTCGGCTGGTTATATTAGACTGGTCGGCGGCACCGATTGTAGGAAGGACTCCAACTTTCGGCAGCCGGTATTTTGATATTCTCTGGTTCGCCGCATGTGTATTTCGTGGCGCACCAGGAGTAAGATTTCTGGATTGGAATGCCGAAGGGATGGTGGATGTATTCCTAAGAGGTTATGCGAAGCGCAGCTCGCGAGATATTTCCAGCGGATTCAAAAATTATTTGCCAAAAATATGCCGATTACACAGACAGAAGATTTGGTTCCTTGCGGGACGGAAGTCACCAGTCAAGGCCGCAGCTTATTTATGTTCACAGTTGTTTTTATACGCTCGTTTTTGTAGATTTTTGCGCAATTATGAATTGTGAGAATAAAATCCCGTATGTACGTTGGATATGAAAACTTAATAAATGATGAAGATTGGCCTTACGAGCAACAAGTAGAGCGTACATCCGATATTCAATTGCCGCCGGTGATAAATGTTCTGCTTCTTGCGATTTGGGTGGTGATTTCCCTGATCGGCTTTGCCGTTATCTTCATCGGCAAAAACACCATGGCCGGCATCATAATCATCGCTGTGCCCACATTTATCGGCATGGTTATTAAGCCGACCTTTTCGCTTTGTATTATGATGTTAGCATTGCCGACGGGAGCTGGCGTCGGCGCAGCAGCGGATTTCAGTCTCGACCGAGGCATAGGCTTAGCTGTAGCAGCCAGTTTTGCCTTGAACCTGCTGATGACTCGTCCCAGTTTGCGTCTCTACAATAAGGCGTTGTGGGTGCTTGTTCTATATACAATTTGGGTGTGTTTAGCGTCGCTGGCCGCACCTTATCTGGCGCTGGAAATACAGCGTGCATTCACCCAAATTCAGCTTTTAGTGCTTGCTTTTATTGTATATTGGATATTGCATACAAACGGCTGGAGAACCTTCCAATGGGCTTTGAGAGCTTATGTGCTCGGTACATTGGGCACGATTGCATTAGCGGTTATAACCTGTGCGGCGATAAGAGCTGTCGATGAGGCACCTGAAGCGAGATACGGCGCCACTGCCGGTCAGGCAATCGATGAGAATATGTTAGCAAGCCTTGTCTGTCTGGCTTTTTTAGCTGCTATTTATTTATTTGTTCGTGATAGAAAGCTGTTATGGCGAGCAGTATATCTTATCTCGATGCTGGCTCTGCCGGTAATGCTGCTTAAGATAGGCTCTCGCGGCGCTTTGATAGCACTGGCCTTTACAATGTTATCGCCCCTGTTATTTGTGCGCCAGGTACTTCGCAGGCCGACATTGGCAGTGCTGATACTGGTGGTTATTTTGCTGGCTTCTGTCTCAGCCGAGTTTATTGTAAGCCGTATTGGGCTGGAGTCCAATGTCGCCGACCGTTTGACAAACGTAAACCGTGCAGAAACTGCTGTCGGTTATAGAATGATGCCTATTAAAAAGGCTTTGGGCTGCATAACAGAGAAGCCGATGGGGACCAGCTACTATGGCTGGTTTGATTATAGCGGGCTTCGAATCATACCACATAACGACTTCTTTTTTGCTCTCGGTCTCTATGGAATACCCGCCGCCGGTCTTTTTGTATTGTTCATGGTTGTGTTGATGTTCACGGTCAGGCGAATTCCGCTGGGATGGGAGAAGCTGCTCGCCAGAGCGATCTTAACGTTTTTGTTGATAATGGGTCTGGATATCCCACAGTTATATCAGAAGTACTTCTGGATATTTCTGGTATTTGTAATGGCCAGCGAACAAGCAGCTACATACTTCACGCCGGAAGAAGACTTTTATGCCGAGGACGAACCTGTGGTGAGCTTGTCGAATCCACCTGAAGAAGATATGCCGGAATATGTGGAGAGTTAATTAGTTAATTAGCGAATTAATGAATTAGAGGATTAGTTCTCAATTAACTAATTCACTAATCCTCTAATATTCTAAACTGGCTTTCAGATGCGTATAGCTATGGTGACATTATTCCCGGAAAGTGCCAGCCATATTGATGGCGGCGTTGCCGGTGTATCGAAATACATCGCTGATGAGCTTGTCAAGCATCCGGACGTGATGTTAACTGTCGTCGCTATTAAAGACCGCCGTTGCAAAACTACTTATGAAAAGTTGAACAATATTAATATTTTCCGTGTTTGTAAGAAAGGGCTGTGGAGTTTTCTGCCTGGTGCTGTTTATGACATTATTGCAGGCAAACGGCAGATAAATAACCTTTTAAGACAAATCAGTCCTGACATCGTACACTTTCAGAACCACGCATTTTTAGCGGCAAACTGCCCATACCCACACGTTCTCACAATCCATGGGATTATGGAAAAAGATGCAATCTGGGACAGTCGATGGGGACCTCTTCGCTGGCTTAAGTGGCTGCTTTTGAAGCTGTCCGAAGATTATGGACGCCGCAGAGAAAAGTATGTTATCCTGATAAGTGGATATACCAAACAATTTTTGCCCAAAAAGAATAATATCCGAAAGAGCTGGCTTATCAATAATCCTATTGCGGATTCCTACTTCAATATCGATTGGCAGTTTGAGCCGGGCAGGATATTTTGCTGCAGCAGAGTCAGACCTTTAAAAAACATTGTTGGTATGATTAAGGCTTTGACTATTGTTAGGCAGCATTTTCCAGATGCGCAGCTTCGCATCGCAGGCTCTGCTGAGCCTGCATATATGAGGCAATGTCAGCGAGAAGTAGAAGTAAATAGCTTGAGTAACAACGTATGCTTTCTTGGAAATATCAGCATTGATGAAGTTAAGCTTGAATTATCCAAAGCGAACTGCCTGGTGGTATCTTCTTTCCAGGAAAATGCGCCGCTGTCAATTGCCGAGGCTATGGCTGTAGGCGTCCCCGTAGTCGGGGCCAGGGTGGGCGGCGTACCGGAAATGGTCGAGGACGGCGAAACGGGTTTATTAGTTGATCCTCACGATGTAAGCGATATTGCCAAAGCTGTTTTGAAAATTCTTTCAGACCGGAATCTCGCCCACTCAATGAGCCAACGGGCTAAAGAGACCGCGAGACGCTATATGGCATCGGCTGTGTGCAAAAAAACACTACAGGTTTACAAAGAAATTTTATC